>NZ_JBPQTV010000437.1:0-4335 GCF_051386515.1 Streptomyces sp. URMC 123
CCACCGGACGCGCCCACCGCGGCCCCGCCCCCTCCGGCGCGACCAGCACCGCAGCGGACCCCCATGGGACGGCCGGGCCCACCCGGTATCCACCGCAACGACGCCGTGCGCGGCGGCCCGGCACGTCCGCGCCCCGCGCCGGGGCCGGCGGTGTCGGGCGGTCACGCGGCGGGAGTCCGCGACAGCGGGCGGTTCGTGCCTGCCGGTCGGGGTCGGCGAGGGGCCGGAGCGCGCACGCACGCGCGCCGTACGTCGGGCAGTCACGGCGTCGACGGGCCCCGCGCCGTCGCCCGAGGGTCGCCGCGATTTTCGGCGGCGGGCGGGAGGACGTCGTACGGCAGCGGCCGAGCAACGTGGGCCGGCAAACGGCTCCCGGGCGGGCTCGGGACTCCGGCCCTGCCCAGAGGCGCCGGCCGGCCCGACCGGCCGCTCTTCCCCGTGCCGCTGTGGGCCGGGCAATCGACCTGAGCGGCCCTGCGGCCGACGGGCCGCGACCCGGGCGCGACCGCACATGGGCACACCGCAGAGGGCCCGCCCTCATAGGGCCGAGAAGCTGTGCGCGAAGGGCGCCCGAGCCGGGAACGTGCTCCGGGGCCGGGGGCCCTGGCCCGGGCGGCCGCCGGAGTGCGGGCATCGCGCCGGGGCCGCCACGCGCGGCGGGCACCCGCGATCGGGGCCCGGAACGTCGGGGCGCGACACAACGCCGCCCGCGCGCGAAACGCGGGCAACCATGACGGAGGGCGGCCACCAGCGCGGTGGCCGCCCTCGCGTGCGGAAGACGTCGGGTCAGTGACCCTGTTCATCGCGGCGGCGCTGCCACCGCTGCTCGATGCGGTCCATCATCGACCGCCGCTGGCGCGCGGCCGGCCGGCGCGCCTGTGCCCCCGGCCCCCCTGCGACGGCCTGCCCCGGCTTCGGCGCCTTGCGCCAGCCGGTGACGGCGAGTACGGCACACCCCAGCATGACGAGGAACCCCACCACACTGATCCAGATCTGCTGCGCGACCATTCCGGCCATGAGGAGCGCGATACCCACCAGGAAGCCCGCGACCGCTTGGTAGACCCGTCGCCGGGTGTACGTGCGCAGCCCGCTTCCCTCAAGCGCTGTCGCGAACTTGGGATCTTCGGCGTACAGCGCTCGCTCCATCTGCTCGAGCATGCGCTGCTCGTGCTCCGAGAGCGGCACGGAGTCCTCCTACTCGTCGGTCGCGGGGGGCGACCGGGGTGCGACCCTTTCAGGATAGGCAGGGAATCGCCCCCGTGAAACCCGCCCCTCTGCGCCATTTCGCCAAACCGGGCCGCCACGGCGTTCAGGCGGTTGGGACGTAGATTCCCCGGCCCCCTGTCCGTCATGCCGGACCGTGTCCCCCGATCATACGGGGCAATGAGGCTGATCGGGTGGCCTGTGGACGAGGGGCCGCCCCCGCCGCGGGGGCCGCTGCCGGGCGGGCCGTCCCGGCCGCGACGCACGGGGCGCGCGGTGACCGGGTGGCGATCGGCGGCGGGCGGCGGTGGCGGGCGGCGCTCAGCCCGCGTCTCTTTCGGCCAGGACGTGGAGCTGGGTGGCCACGGAGTGGAACGCCGGCAGCTCGGCCGCGGCGGCCTCCAGCTTGAGCAGCGCGTCCAGGGCACCCGGCTCGGTGTCGACCAGCACGCCCGGCACCAGGTCGGCGAAGATCCGCACGCCGTGCGTGGCGCCGACCTCCAGGCCCGTGCCGGCCACCAGCTCGGTGAGCTGCTCGGCGGTGAAGCGGCGCGGCATGGGGTCGCCCTGGCCCCAGCGCCCGGCCGGGTCGGTGAGCGCGTGCCGGGCCTCTGTGAAGTGGCCCGCGAGCGCCCGGGAGAGCACCGCGCCGCCGAGGCCGGCGGCCAGCACGCTGAGGGTGCCGGCGGGGCGGAGCGCTGCCACGGCGTTGCGCACGCCCTCGGCGGGATCGTCCACGTACTCCAGGACCCCGTGGCAGAGCACCACGTCGTACGCGCCGCGGTCGACCACGTCGAACAGCCCGTGCGCGTCGCCCTGGACGCCGCGGACCCGGTCGGCCACCCCGGCCTCCGCGGCGCGGCGCTCCAGCGCGAACAGCGCGTTGGGGCTGGGGTCGACGACGGTGACCCGGTGGCCCAGCCGGGCGACGGGCACCGCGAACTGGCCGCTGCCGCCGCCGGCGTCGAGCACGTCGAGCACGCCCCGCGCGTCCTGGTTCAGGCCCTTGACCCGGCGGTCGAGGGCCTCTTTCAGGACGTCCCAGACCACGGCGGTGCGGATGGAGGCACGGGGGCGCAGCGGGTCTACGCCCTCTTCTCGGGACATGACGGGTGGCTCCTCGGCGCGATGCCGCCGCGCGCGGCGGGGCACAGACGGTTCACTTGGGCAGCCCCCACCCTAATGGGCGGCGGAGGGGCCGCAGGGCTGCCCCGCCAGCGGCGTCGGCCCGCTCCCGGGCCACCCGCCGTGCCGTCGGCCGCCCCGGGCCACCCCGGGCCACCCTCGGTCGCCCTCGGCCGCGTCACACGGGCGCCGGGCCGCTCACCCCGCGTCCCGCCGCCGGTCCTGGCGCTCGGCGGCGGGGCGCGGCTGGGGCAGCGCCGGCTGGAGCACCAGCATCCGCTCCACCAGGCGCAGAAACATCCCGGCGTCGCGCAGCAGGTCGTCCGCGTCGCGCGGGCCCGCGGCGCCGGCTATCCCCGCTTCGGCGCGGGCCCGGCGCCGCGCCCCGGAGGCGAACAGGGCGCTCCACTCGGACAGTTCGGGCGCGACCTCGGGCAGCACCTCCCAGGCGCTGCGGATGCGCTGGCGGCGGCGGGGGGAGGTCTCCGGCCGGCCGCGCACCGCGAGCACGGCCGCGGCGGTGCGCAGGGCGGCGAGATGGGCGGTGGCATAGCGCTCGTTCGGCGCGTCCAGCCCGGCCGCCTCCTCCAGCCCCTGGTGGGCCTGGGTCAGCAGATCGAGGGCGGCCGGCGGGGCGGCGGCGCGGCGCAGGACGGGGTGGACATCGGTCGACGGGCCGGTGGACACGGGGGCGCCCGTGGCGCGGCGGCGCGCCCGGTGTGCGGAGGGCGCGGCGCCGCCGTCAGGAGTGGTGGTCGAGCGGCGGGCGGACGTGCTGGCCATGACGAACCTCCTGTCGTCGCGGACGGCAGTGAGCCGTATGGACCCATCGTGGGGCACACCACTGACAATTACCCTGACCTGGGCTTTTCCCACCCGTCCCGGCCCAACTGGCCGCGTACGGCGGGCGGCTGGCCGCCTCCGTCCGCCGTACGCGCCCGGCGCCCGGCGGCCCGCTCCCCGGTTTTTGCGCTTCCTTTCCACCCCCACCACGCGTCCCGCGCACCCCATGGGGCATACTTTTTGCACTGACCAGTCAGTTCAAAAGGAGGGTTCGTGGACAGCACCCCGCACGGGGCGGCCGTCACGGCCGTGGGTCTCGGCCTCAAGGGCCCCCGCGGCTGGGCGTTCCAGGACATCGGCTTCCATGCCGAGCCGGGCTCGTTGATCGCCGTGGAGGGCACCTCGGGCACCGGCCGCACCTGTCTGCTGCTCGCTCTCACCGGACGTATGCGTGCCACCGCCGGCCACGCGGAGGTGGCGGGGCACCGGCTGCCCAAGCAGATGTCCGCCGTCCGGCAACTCTCCTCGCTCGGGCCGGTGCCCGGCGTGGCGGACCTGGACCCGGCGCTGACGGTCGCCGAGCACCTGCGGGAGCGCGCGCTGCTGGAGAGCCGGTTCGGCGACTCGCTGCGCGCCCTGCTGCGGCCCCGGAGCGAGCGCAAGGCGGAGAAGCGGCGCCGTATCGAGGCCGCGCTGGAGGGCGCCGGGCTGGACCTGGACACCCTGCCCAAGGGGCCGCGCACGTCCGTACGGGACCTGGAGCGCCTGGAGGTGCTGCGGCTGTCCGTGGCCCTGGCGCTGATCGGCCGGCCGCGCCTGCTGGGCGTCGACGACCTCGACCTCAAGCTGTCGGACGCCGAGCGCGAGCAGGCCTGGGAGCTGCTGCGCGATGTGGCGCGGACCGGCACGACCGTACTGGCGGTGTGCAGCGAGGCCCCCAAGGACGCGCTGGTGGTCTCGACCGGCGCCTCCCGCTCCAAGGCGGAGGTGGCGAAGGCGGAAGCGAAGAGGGTGAAGGCGGAAGCGGGGAAGGCGAAGCCGAAGCCGAAGGCCACCGAAACCGGCGAGGCCACGGCGAAGGACGCGTCCCCGAAGGCCAAGACCTCCGCGAAGGCCGATCTCACCAAGGCCCCCGCCGCACCGGAGGCCACGCCGAAGGCCACCGAGACCGGCGAGGCCACGGCGAAGGACGAGGCCCCCGCGAAGGACGAGGCCCTCGCGAAG
>NZ_JBPQTV010000438.1:0-4332 GCF_051386515.1 Streptomyces sp. URMC 123
GAGCGCGACATCGCCGACCGCGGCGGCTTCCGCCCCGGCATGACCGTCCTCGAAGTCGGCAGCGGCGTCGGCGGCCCGGCCGTCACCATCGCCACCCACAGCGGCGCCCACGTCACCGGCCTCGACCTGGTCGAACACCGCGTCCAACACGCCACAGCCCACGCCGCCGCCCGCGGCATGTCCCACCTCACCGACTTCCACACCGGCGACGCCACCCACATGCCCTTCGACGACAACTCCTTCGACGCCGTCTACAGCATCCAGGCCATCTGCCACGCGGCGGACAAGACACGGGTCCACGCGGAAGTGGCCCGCGTGCTCCGCCCCGGCGGCCGCTACCTGGGCAACGACTGGCTCCAGGCGACCGATCTGACAGCGCGGCAGCGGGAACGCCACGTGGAACCCGTGTGCCGAGGACTCGCGCTGCCCACCCTCTCGACACCCGACGCCCTGCGCCGGGACCTGACCGCCGCGGGACTCGTCGTGGAGGACCTGCACGACCTCCGCGACGAGGGCGACCTGGAGCCGAACTGGCGGGAGATGGAGGAGGTCATGGCGGCCGTTCCCCTCCAGGACAAGACCCCCGTGCTCGATTTCATGGAGAGGGCGGGCACCGCCCTCTGCGCGGCGGCGCGCAACGGCACCTTCGTGATCGGCAGTTGGATGGCCCGTAAGCCCTGCCCCTGAGCAGTCGGCGCGTGGCACCGACGCGTACGAAAAACGTCCATGACCAGGGTCTCCAAGGGCGCCGTCGCCCGTGGAGGCCCTGGTGGTCGGCTCGCCTCACCCTGGCCGTGTGCGCCGTGTGCACGGTGTTCCTGGGCGTCGTCGGCCTCGGCGGACTCGACCGGCTGAGCAACAACGACTCCCTTCCCCCCACCTCCGCCGTCGCCCGGAGCAGGGCGGTTCTCGCCGAGCGCTACGGCTACGCGGAGCCCGATCTGCTGCTTCTGCTCAAGGCCACGTCCGACGTCCACTCCCCGGCGGTCGCGGCGGCAGCACAAGCCGTGGAACGACAGGTCCGGGAAACCCCGGGGGTCGCGGCCACCGTGTCGTACTGGACGACCCGCGATCCGGCGCTGCGCTCCCGGGACGCGCGCTCCGCGCTCATCGCCGTCGATCTGTCCGGCCCCGAGGCCCGTGGGCCCGACACCGCGAAGGCCCTCGTGAGCGCGCTCGGGGGCCACCGGGGCGCGGTGCGCGTCACGGCCACGGGACCGGCCTGGACATTGGTCGAGATGCTCGAACGGAACCGCGCGGACCTGCTCCGGGCGGAGCTCGTCTCCGTCCCCCTGGGGACGCTCATCCTGCTGTTCGTCTTCCGTTCCCTGGTCGCGGCGATGCTGCCGGTCGTCAGCGCGCTCGTCGCCACGGCCGGCACCCTGGCCTCGCTGAGACTGCTGACGTCCTTCATGGACGTCTCGGTGTACGCCTCCAACGTCACCACCGCGCTCGGCTTCGGGCTCGCGGTGGACTACGGCATTCTCGTGGTCACGCGCTTCCGCGAGGAATCCGCGGCCGGCGCGGACGTGCCGACGGCCGTCAGCCGCAGCGTCCGCACCGCCGGCCGCGCCGTCCTCGTCTCCGCGAGCATCGTGGTCACCTCCCTGGCGGCCCTGCTCTGCTTCCCGCTCGGCTTCCTGCGTTCGGCCGCCTGGGCCGGGATCGCGGTCGTCGTGTTCTCCGCCGCGGCCTCGGTGATCCTGATTCCGGCGCTGCTGGCGCTCCTCGGGCGGAACATCGACCGGTGGGATGTCTTCGGCCCCTTCCGGCGACATGGCGAGCACTCCGCCGAGGAGGGCCTGGCGTGGCGGCGGGCGGCCCTGGCGATCACCCGGCGCCCGGTCGTGACGGCGCTCGCCGCCGTCGCGGTGCTCGCCGTGATGGCGCTGCCGGCGCCGCGTGTCGTCCTCGGACCGCACGGTGTGGAGGACCTGCCACGGCACAGCACGGCGCATGCCGCGGCGGTGGCCCTCCGCGAGGACTTCCCCACGGCACCGGAGCGGGACCTCACCGTCGGGCTCCCCCGGGCGACTCCGCGCGAAGCCGTCGACCGCCATGCGCGCGCCCTGTCGGCCCTGCCGTACGCCGACACCGTACGGACCGTCACGGGCCACTATCGCTCCGGCGCGCGGGTCGAGGGGCCGCGCCCGTGGGACACCCGCTTCGACACGCCGGGCGGCCCGCTGCTGACCGTCGCCTCCCGCTTCCCTCCCCACTCCGCGGAGTCCGCGGCGCTGGTGCGGGACGTGCGCGCGCTGCCCGTGGCCGGCGGCGTCCACGTCACCGGGCAGGCGGCATGGGCGGTGGACACCCTGTCCGCCGTGCGTCGGGCGCTGCCCTGGAGCTGCGGCCTCGCCGCCGCGGCGACCTTCGTCCTGTTGACCCTGTGCACGCGGAGCCTGCTGGTGCCGCTCAAGGCCGTGGCCGTCGCGGTGATGAGTCTGGCCGCCACGCTGGGCTTTCTGGTGTACGTGTTCCAGGAGGGGCGCCTGCGGGGGCTCGTCGGCGACGTCGGCGTCACCGGGTATCTCCCCGGCGAGACCCTGGTGTTCCTCCTCGCGACCGCCTACGCGCTGTCCGTCGACTACGAGGTGTTCATCGTCGCCCGCGTCAGGGAGGAGTTCCTCGCCTCCCGGGACAACACCGCCGCCGTGGTCGCCGGAACGCAGCGGACCGGCCGCCTCGTCACGGCGGCGTCCCTGGTCTTCGCCGCGGCCATGGCGGGGCCCGCGACCTCAGGGGTCACGCCCCTCAAACTCACGGGCCTGGGGCTCGCCTTCGCGGTGCTGGTGGACGCGGTCCTCGTCCGGGGCGCCCTCGTCCCCAGCCTCATGACGCTCGCGGGACGGGCGAACTGGTGGTGGCCGAGGAGGTCAGCCACTCCTTGCCACTCTCAAGCTATAGCGCACCGGGGGGCTTGCGGCAAGGCCCCGGTCGTCCCGCACAATCGCCGACCAAGGCCAGGACCTGCGGAAATGGATCGGGATTGTGACGACTGACGTGATCATTGCCGGCGGTGGGCCGACCGGGTTGATGCTGGCCTGCGAGCTGAGGCTGGCGGGGGTGCGCACGGTCGTGCTCGAGAAGCTGGCCGAGCCGACCGGGCAGTCCCGCGGGCGGGGCCTGCACGTGCGCAGCGTCGAGATAATGGATCAGCGCGGCCTGCTGGACCGGTTCCTCGCGGTCAGCGAGACGTTCCAGGTGGGCGGTTTCTTCGGCGGCATCCACAAGCCGTGGCCGGAGCGGCTGGACACGGCCCACCCGTACGGACTCGCCACCCCGCAGCCGGTCACCGAGCGGCTGCTCACCGAGCGAGCCCTTGAACTCGGTGCCGAGATCCGGCGCGGCTGCGAAGTGGTCGGACTGAGCCAGGACGAGGGCGGGGTGACCGTCGAACTGGCGCACGGAGGTCCTCCCGGCGATGGCGGCGTGACCGCCGGAAGAACCGAAGGAACCGGAGGAACCGGAAGGAGCGGAGGCGGGGGCGCACGCCTGCGGTCGCGCTATCTCGTCGGCTGCGACGGTGGCCGCAGCACGGTGCGCAAGCTGCTCGGCGTCGGCTTCCCCGGCGAGCCCGCCACGGTCGAGACGCTGCTGGGCGACATGGAGGCGACCGAGGACGCGGCGACGATCGCCGCCGTCGTCGCGGACGTCCGCAGGACCCAGCTGCGGTTCGGCGCCATTCCCGACGTGGACGGGAACGAGGGCGTGTACCGCTTCGTCGTGCCCGCCGACGGCGTGGCCGAGGACCGTACGACCGCACCGACCCTCGAGGAGTTCAGGCAGCAGCTGCGGGCCTTCGCCGGCACCGACTTCGGCGTGCACTCGCCGCGCTGGCTGTCCCGGTTCGGCGACGCCACCCGGCAGGCCGAGCGCTACCGGGTCGGCCGGGTGCTGCTGGCCGGCGACGCGGCGCACATCCACCCGCCGACCGGCGGGCAGGGCCTCAACCTCGGCCTCCAGGACGCGTTCAACCTCGGTTGGAAGCTGGCCGCCGCGGTCAACGGCTGGGCGCCGGAGGGGCTGCTGGACAGCTATCACGCCGAACGGCACCCGGTGGGCGCCGCCGTGCTGGACAACACCCGCGCGCAGATCACGCTGCTGGGCACCGACCCGGGCGCGACCGCGCTGCGGGAGCTCCTGTCGAAGCTGATGGACTTCGAGGAGGTCAATCGGTATGTGACCGGGATGATCACCGCGGTCGGGGTCCGCTACGACCTCGGCGAGGGCCATGACCTGCTCGGCCGGCGGATGCGGGACATCCAGCTGAAGCGCGGGCGCCTGTACGAACTCCTGCGTGGCGGCCGCGGTCTGCTGCTCGACGGGACC
>NZ_JBPQTV010000439.1:0-4330 GCF_051386515.1 Streptomyces sp. URMC 123
GGACGGGACGTGCGGGAGGTTCCGAGGGCACCACCGGACCATTCTCGCCCGGCTCCCGCCCCCGCCCGCCGTGCCACGCGCGACCCCGGCCGGGGGCGAGAATGGTCGTGTGCTGGAGATGACGCGCGACGCCTTCGAAGAGCTGGTGAGTGACGCTCTGGACCGCATTCCGCCCGAGCTGACCCGGCTCATGGACAATGTGGCGGTTTTCGTCGAGGACGAGCCGGGCCCGGAGGACCCGGAGCTGCTCGGCCTGTACGAGGGGACGCCCCTCACCGAGCGGGGGGACTGGTACGGCGGGGTCCTGCCCGACCGGATCACCATCTACATGGGTCCGACACTGCGCTACTGCGAGACGCCCGAGGACGTGGTCGAGGAGGTCTCGGTCACCGTGGTGCACGAGATCGCCCACCACTTCGGCATCGAGGACGAGCGCCTCCACGAGCTCGGCTGGGGCTGAGGGGCCTCCCCCGGCCGGGAGCCGCGGCCTCCCCCGCGCCCGCATGGGCCGCTCGCCCCCTGGGCATAGGGCCCCCATGGGCCCCCAGGACCCCCGCCCGCACGGACCGCACCGCACACACCGCCCACACCGCGTCCCCCGCCGACCCCGCCCGCTGCCCGAGGGCGGCGCGCCGGAAGCGCACCCGTACCGCTCCGCCCTCGGTCTGATCGCCGTCGTCCTCGTCGGTGCCTGGCTCGGCCTCCTGGTCGTCGGCAGCGTCCGCACCCCCGTGGGCCCCGTGGACACCCGAATGACCCTGCGCCCCTCCCTCACCGGCGGCACCAAGGTCAACGTCTCCCCGCTGGGCGCACTGGAGCTGCGCAGCCACCACGCCCCGATCCGGCTGGACGTCGACGTCGACCAGCTCGACCCCGAGCGCTCCCGGGCGCTGGTGAAGCACCCGGAGCGGATCAACGGGCTCCAGGAGGACATCGTCCGGGACGTCGTCGCGGGCACCCGCGAGCTGGCGATCCGCTCCTGCGCGGCCGTGGTGGTCGGGGCCACCGCCCTCGGCCTGGCCGTCTACCGGCGCCCGCGCCGGGCCCTGGCGGCCGGCGGTCTGGCGCTGGCGCTGCTGGCGGCGTCCGGCACGGCCGCGTACGCCACCTGGAACCCGCAGTCCGTCCTGGAGCCGAAGTTCTCCGGGCTGCTGTCGGGCGCCCCCTCCGTGGTCGGCACCGCCCGCGGCATCGTCAGCGACTTCGACGTCTACCAGAAGGAGTTGGCCCGGCTGGTGACCAATGTCACCAAGCTCTACGACGCGACCGCCACCCTGCCCACGTACCAGCCGGACCCGACGACGACCCGGCTGCTGCACGTGTCGGACATCCACCTCAACCCGGCCGCCTGGCACATCGTCGAGTCGCTGGTGAAGCAGTACGACATCGATCTGATCGTGGACTCCGGCGACACCATGGACCACGGCACCGAGGCCGAGAACGGCTTCCTCGACCCGATCTCCGACCTGGGCGCGCCGTACGTCTGGGTGCGCGGCAACCACGACTCCGCGGCCACCCAGCGGTCCATGGCGGGGCGGAAGAACGTGCACGTCCTGGACGACGCCCGGCCGGTCGAGGTGGCCGGGCTGCGGCTGGCGGGCATCGGCGACCCGCAGTTCACGCCGGACCGCTCGGTGGTGCCGGCCGGGGACCCGGCCGAGCGCGCCGCCGGCGAGCGGCTGGCCGCCGCGCTGCGGGCCGAGCGGGAGCGGGGCACCCCGGTGGACATCGCGGTGGCCCACAACCCGGTGGCCGCGGCGGAGGCGGACGGGACGGTGCCGTTGGCCCTGGCGGGGCACACCCACAACCGCCGGACCAGCGTGCTCTCCGACGGCACCCGGCTGATGATCCAGGGCTCCACCGGCGGCGGGGGGCTGCGGGCGGTGGAGGGCGACGAGCCGGCGGACATCGAGGCCTCCGTGCTCTATCTCGACCGGGACACGCGCCGGCTCCAGGCGTGGGACGAGATCACGCTGGGCGGGCTCGGGCTCTCCACGGCCGAGGTGGCCCGCCGGCTGCCGGAGGAGAACCGCCCGGGCGGACCCACGCCGTCCGGTTCCCCGTCCGGAGCGCCCGGTTCCGCGCCCGGCTCCCGGCCCGGATCGCCCTCCGGCTCCCCGTCCGGACCGGCCTCCGCGCCCGCCTCCCCGCCCCGGCCGCCACGGGCCCGCTAGCCGCTCGTCGGCGCAGGTCGGAGCCCCTTGCGCGGCGCCCTCGGGGGGCCCGCGCGACCCCCGCCCGGAAACCGTTTTGGCGAACCCTCCCCGCATCCCATATGCTTCTCACGTCCCCGACGGCGCCGAAAGCGCCCAGGTGGGCCATCAGCCCTCATCGTCTAGTGGCCCAGGACGCCGCCCTTTCAAGGCGGTAGCACGGGTTCGAATCCCGTTGGGGGCACGCACCACCCTGTGCGAGACTTGTTCTCGCACGATGCTTGAAGCTTGGTCCTGTGGAGCAGTTTGGAGTGCTCGCCACCCTGTCAAGGTGGAGGCCGCGGGTTCAAATCCCGTCAGGACCGCTGCGGCTGGGTAGCTCAGTTGGTACGAGCGTCCGCCTGAAAAGCGGAAGGTCGCCGGTTCGACCCCGGCCCCAGCCACCGCATCGATGAAGCCCCCGCCCTTCCGGACGGGGGCTTCATCGATTTTCCGGCCCTTCCGGGCCCTGCCTCTACGTCTACCTCGCGTTCCGCAGGTCCTCCGGGGCGGCGGCCCGCTCGTCCGGCTGCCCCGCGTCCGAGTGCTCGGCGTCCGCCCGCTCGGCGCCCCGGTCGGGGAACATCAGCCAGACCCCGCCCCGGATGATCCCCATGCCGGCGAGCCCGATGCCGAGCTTCACGGGCCACATCCCCGAGGCCCAGGAGTGCGGCTGCCCGAAGACCAGCCAGGAACAGAGCGCGATTCCGCCGGCCACGACCACGACGCCGAGGGCGCGGCTCCACCCGTCAGACAAGAATCCATTCATCCCTCCATGATCCCGGACACCCGGGGCTCCGGGGAGGCTCCCCGGCTCCGGACGGCCCGCGGCCCGGGAAGGCCCGGAGGGCCGGCCGGGGGCCTAGCCCTCCGCGGGGCCGGTCATCGCGGGGGTGGCCTTCTCCCGGCCGCCCGGATGGCGGTGCCGCCAGGTCCAGAAGACCGCGCAGGACACCGCGGCCCACGCCCCCAGCACCAGGAACGGCACCGGGCTCTGGTGATCACCGAAGTAGACGGCGGTGTGCTGCGCGTTCACCGACGCCCCCGGCGGCAGCCAGCGGCCGATGTGCCCGAGCAGCGACGGCAGCAGCGGCCAGGACACCGCCCCGCCGGAGGACGGGTTGCCCAGCAGCACCATCAGGCCCCAGGTCGGCAGGATCGCCCAGCGCCCTATCAGCGTGTTGAACATCGTGAAGACCATGCCGCTGGCGAACATGGTCAGCGCGAGGATCAGCCAGGACTCCGTGAACGGCAGGTCCACCGCGTCGACCACCCAGTCGACCACCGCCGCGATGGTGAACCCGCCGAGCAGCGCGTAGCCGGCCGTGAAGGCGATCCGCTCGCCGGGGGTGAGCGCCCGGGCGTGCACGCTGAGCTGGACGGCGCCGATGAAGCCGATCACCACGGCGGCCAGCGAGATGTAGAAGATCGCCAGGCCGCGCGGGTCCCCGCTCTGCGGCGGCTTGATGTCCTCGACCCGCACCGGCACCCCGGCCGCGGCCCCCGCCTTGGGCGCGGCGTCGGCCAGCAACTGCGCGACGGACGCGCTGGCGGCCCCGGCGACGTCCAGCTCGATGTCTCCGCCCGGGTCGCGCAGCCGCAGCACGGCGAACACCTTCTGCTCCTCCACCGCCTCGCGCGCCGCGTCGTAACTGGGGTAGTCCCGCAGCTCCAGGGAGGTGTTGAGGGACCGCTCCAGCTTCTCGGTGAAGGCGGCGGCCGGGGTGCCGGGCGTGCCGGCCTCGCCCACCACGGCGGTGGGGATGCGGTGCGGCGTCGGATCGGCCATGGCGTAGGTGTACGAGCCGGCGAAGAGGCCCGCCGCGGCCGCGAGGATGAGCATCAGCACGGTCGCCGGCAGGAAGGGCGAGCCGGTGAAGGCCCGCCAGCGCTCCGGGGCGGTACGGGTACGGATCTCGCTCATGCCCGCCACGCTAGATCACGCAATACGGGCATACGACGTCGGGTCCGCCCGTATGGCAGCAAGCGGGGCGTATGGGGCGGAGGCCGTCAGTCCCCCGCGGCCCGCTCCTCCACCGTCTCCGCCGACCGTCCCCGCCGCACCCCGGCGTACAGCAGCACCGCGCCGACGGCCGCCACCACGGCCACCAGCAGCACGGAGTCCGGCACCGCCGCGC
>NZ_JBPQTV010000440.1:0-4321 GCF_051386515.1 Streptomyces sp. URMC 123
GCGCCGTGTCCGGCGCACGGGTGCTCCGGGCCGCCGAGGTGGACGTCGACGCCCTGCCCGTGCCCGCGTCGGGCGGCTGTGGTCAGCCGCCGATGGGGGCGAGCGAGAGCTGCCGGACATGGCGGGCGACCCGCTGGGCGCCTCTGAGGTCGTCGGCGGCGGGGTCGAGCGCGTCCCAGGGCGACCCGGCCTCCACCGCCCACCGCGGCTCGCCCCCCGGAATGTCCGGGGGTGGCCACAGCCGCGGGTCCTCGGGGTCGTCCACGATCGGCAGGGGCACCGACCGCCGCACCCGCTCGGCCAGGTCGCCCTGGTCGGGGGAGAGGGGCGGCAGCAGCGCCAGCGGCGCCCGCCGGGCCTGGGCGAGCGCCAGGGCGGTGAGCGCGGGCGCCGCCAGGCACACCCCGGCGCCTGCGTGCAGGGCGTCGACGTCCACCTCGGCGGCCCGGAGCACCCGTGCGCCGGACACGGCGCCGAGCACCGTACGGACCGCGTCCGCACCGCAGTCGCAGACCACGTCGCACCGCCCCACGCGCCGTACGGCCGCGGTGGCCAGCGGCAGCAACAGCTCCCGGGCCGCGACCGCCACACCGCACCGCGGCACCCCCGCGAAGGAGATCAGCACCAGGGCGCCGGAGCGGTCACGGGCCCGGGCGGACCGTACGGGCGCGATCAGCCCGGTGGGCCGCGCCCGGGGAACGCCGGGCGGCAGTACTGGTGTCCGTTCGAGGCCGCCGGCACGCCCGGCCGGTGCACCTCGCGTACGGCCGCCGCGACCGGCGGCGGGGGCGCGGCCTCGTGTCCGCAGTGCACGAACACCACGGGCACGCCCGCGCCGTGCAGCGCGTCCGCGGCCTCGGGCTCGTCGCACACCAGGGCGGCGTCGAACGGCGGCCCGGCCGCCCACGGGGACGACGACCGCCCGGACACGGCGGTGGCGCGGATCAGCTCCACCTCCGTCAGATGCGCGGCCACCCGGCGCCCCACGAGCAGCGAGTCCAACCGCTGGGCGCGCGCGACCAGCAGAACGCGCCGGCGGGGCGGGGCGGTGCCGGCCGATGGCGTGCCGGGCTGGCCAGTGCTGAGCATGCGGACGTCCTCAAGGTCTCCCGGGCGGTGCTTGGCGCTTCCGGGGCGGTGTTCTCGGCGGTTGACGGCAGATCTGCGGTTCCCGGCAGAGCTCCGCCGGTTCCGGCGGTTACCGGCCGTCAGTAGTGCCAGGGCGGGACGGTCCCGAGGCGGGCCACGTCGTCGCTGTAGCCGGCCGCGGTCGTCGAGCAGCCGCCGCATATGCTCGGCCCCCGCTCGCGGTAGAAGTCGGCGTGGGCGCGGAAGGCCGCGGTGTCGAGCCGCAGGACGCCGTCCTCGCGCAGGGGCGCGCCCCCGGGCTCGTCGCCCTCCCGGTGCGGCAGACAGCTGCACGCGTACACGCGCCCGTACTTGCCGTCCAGATAGATCACATCGTCCACGACATGGCACAGGGGGCGGCTCGCCCTGGGCGTGAGGGACTCGGTGAAGTACCGCTCCCGCTCCTCGGGGGTGTCGCCGTAGAACCGCTTGCCCATGGGCACCAGCAGGGTGTCCGGTGGGGCGTCGTACACCGGGTCGCACACGGCCCGCACATGGCCCGGGTCGGGGTAGCGAATGGTGCGCTCCAGTTTCAGCGCGGAGAGCTCCCACTGCCGTGCGCCGGCCTCGGTGAGCACCTTCTGCAGCCGCGGCATCTCGGTGTAGTTGTGCGGTCCCACCACCGTGTTCACCCGTGGCAGCACGCCCCGCTCGGCGGCGGCGCGCAGCCCTCGCAGCGCGTTGTCGAACATGCCGGGCGAGCGGCGGTAGACGTCGTGCGTCTCGGCGGACGCCCCGTCGAGACTGACGACCACCTGGGCCAGCCCCGCCGCGGCGAGCGGCTCGATCAGCCGGGGCAGCGCCATGCCGTTGGTGATCAGTGACATCCGCATGCCGGCGGCCGTGCCCACCCGTACGAGCTCCACCACGTCCCGGTGCATCAGCGGCTCGCCGCCGGTGAACCGCACATAACCCACTCCGGCCGCGACCGCCCGGGGCAGCAACTCCCGGAACTCGTCCAGGGAGAAGCGGAAGGTGTCCCGGGAGAGGGCGAACTCGCACATGAAACAGTCGGCGTTGCAGGCTTCCAGAATCCGGATGAACAGATAGCGGCGGCGCTCGGTCATGGCGCGATCGCCTCCCGGCGCGGGCCGCGGCCGTGCGCGCCCCGGAGCAGGGACAGGACGCCGTCGGCGACCTGGGCGGCGCCCCCGGTGCCCACGGCCGCCGCGAGCCCCGTCCAGTCGGCGCCCCGGGCCGCCTGCCGCAGGGCGGCGAGCACTTCCTCGCGCACGGCCCGGCGCACTTCCTCCGCGTCCTCGGCGGCGGCGCGGGCGATGCCGTCGTAGACCACGCGCAGCGCCGGCTCCTCGCCCTCCAGCCGGGCGGCGAGGGCGTGCTCCTCGGCGAAGACCTGCGCGGGCCACCGGGCCCGGACCGAGGCCCCGACCGCCCGGCTGTGGAAGCGCCCGTTGAAGACCTGGCTGAGGTTCTGCGGCGGCAGACAGACCACCGGTGTGCCGAGCGCCCCCGCTTCGAGCAGGGTGGTGAGCCCCGGCGAGGCGAGCAGGACGTCGACCGAGGCGAGCTGTTCGAGGAACGCGCCGTGGGGGAGCGGCCCGGCGGTGACGCGAAGCGGCCCGTCCCCGGGGCCGGCCGGGCACAGTACCGCGAGCGAACCGGAGGGCAGATTTCCGGTCACGCGCACCTCCTGGACACCGGCCTCCCGGAGCGCGTCCAGCGCCGCGGGCAGGACCAGCCGCGGGTACGGCGCCCAGTCCCGCAGGCTGGGGGAGCGCAGGCCGCCCAGGGTGAGCAGGGCCCGTCGAAAGGGCACGCGGCGCTCGCCGGCCGGCCGCGGGGCCGCCGGGTGCGTCGCGACCACGGCCTCCACCCACCGGAGGCGGCGCACCGCGGCGAGCACCCCCCGGCACTCCGAAGGCAGTTCCACGGCGCGCTGGGCGCAGTAGAGGGAGACCTCCAGCGGCAGATGCGGTCGGTCGCCCTCGCTCCACAGGAACGGCAGACTGTCGACGAAGACCGTCGGCACGCCCGCGGCCTCCAGTGCCGTCGCGGCCGGGCCGTCCAGTACGACCACGGCGGCGCGGACGTTCTCCGTACGGACGACGGCGGCGACGGCGGCCGGGTCGGCGGTGGCGATGTCGTACCACCGGTCCACGCGGTGTTCGGCCAGCAGCGGGCGGCCGAGGGCCGATCCCAGCCCCACCAGGCGCGGTGGGCGCGAGGAGCGGGACCGCAGCGCCGCCACGATCGCACTCAGCTTTCCGGCGCTGCCCCAGCCGAACTCGGCCCCCGCCAGGGCGATGGTCCAACCGCCGCCCCGGTCCTTGTCGTTGCTGTCCCCCGCCGCGCCCCGACCGACTTCGGCTTGGGCTTCGGTCCCGGCCTCGGGCGCTTCCGCGCCGCGGTCGCTCGCGGGCGTTCCCCACCTGCCTGTCATGACGCCGCGGCCCCCCTGCCCTGGTCATGAGAGCGCCCCCTCGTGCGGCGCACGCCCCGTCGGCGAACCGACGCGTGCTGGGCGAAATGCCTGGCGCTCCTATTGATTTAGGCATATGTCCCTGCATGGTCGCCACAAAGTCGCACATCGACCGCTCATGTGAGTGACGCGCGCGAGCCGACGCGGTACCGGCGGGTCGGTCCGCGCGCGTCACGGGATTGCGCGAGGCGGCCGCGGGGTAGGTTCGGCGCGGCCCGGCCACCGTACGGATGCCACCGACGCGGCAGTACGGTCGCGCGGTGCGGATGTCGATCGAACGTTCACCAGACGTTGATCGGCTGCGGGAAGAGTGGCCGCCATGTTGATCGACTTCATCTCCGGGGCCACCACCGGGGCCTCGCACGACGGCATCGACTCCACCCCCGACTGGCGGGAGAACGCCCTGTGCGCCCAGACCGGGGCGGACTTCTTCTTCCCCGAGGCCGGCGGCTCCACGCAGGAGGCCAAGCGGCTCTGCGGCGCCTGCGAGGGGCGTGCGGCATGCCTGGAGTACGCGCTCGCCAACGACGAGCGGTTCGGGGTCTGGGGCGGCCTCTCCGAGAACGAGCGGCGCCATCTGCGCGCCGCTCGGCGCGCCTGAGGGTTTCGCCCGCCCTCCGGGCGGCGCGGAAAGCGATTTGGCTCCGGGGGGCGAAGCGCGTAAGGTCGTGTTCACCGACGCGGGGTGGAGCAGCTCGGTAGCTCGCTGGGCTCATAACCCAGAGGTCGCAGGTTCAAATCCTGTCCCCGCTA
>NZ_JBPQTV010000441.1:0-4320 GCF_051386515.1 Streptomyces sp. URMC 123
GGGGGGGGGGGGCGGGTGCGGGGCCTGCCGACAGGCCCCGCACCCCCCGCGCGGGGTCAGCGCCAGTCCTCCACCACCAGCCGTTCGCCGCGCACCGTCACGGCCGTGCCCCGCTCCGCGCACGCGCGGGAGAACCGGTCGCGCACCCACTCCCAGTCGTCGCCCCGGGCCACGGTCGTGCGGCAGTAGTCCAGGAACAGGGGCAGCGCCTCCAGCCGTACGGGGGCCCAACCCGTGCCGGAGCCCTCCAGGTCCTCCAGGGTGACCCGGAACAGCAGCCCCAGGTCGTTGCGGAGCCACCGGTCGACGGCGTAGTCGTCCACGAAGTCGCCCATGTCGTACAGGACGTGGTCGCCCGCGCCGTGGAACACATGGGCGGAGTGGCCGGCCACCAGGGTCGCCCCGGCAGCCCGCAGCGCCGCCGCGGCCTCCACCACATGGTGCGGTGGCCGCGTCGTCATATTGGGGCCCCAATGCGGGGTGACCAGGACGGCGTCGGCCTCCTCGGCGGCCCGCCGCACCAGCGCGGTCAGCCAGCGCGGCACCCCGCGGCCCAGGTCCGCCCACGCCACGCCCGGCCGCGTCGCCCGCGCGGCGAAGTCCTCCGGGTGGTCGGTGACCCCCACGACCGCCAGCCGCAGCCCGCCCGCCTCCAGCACCGCGAACTCCCGCGCCTCGGCGAGATCGGCCCCGGCGCCCACCGCGCGGACACCGGCCCGCGCCAGGTACGCCCGGGTGTCCAGCAGCGCGTCGTAGCCGTAGTCCAGGGCGTGGTTGTTGGCCAGGGTCACACAATCGACGCCCAACTCGGCCAGGACGCCCCCGGCGGCCGGCGGGGCCCGGAAGAAGAACGGTTTGCCCGGGTCGGGCCAGGGCTCGCCCCGGTCGGAGACGCAGCACTCCAGATTGAGCACGCAGAGATCGCTCCCGGCGAGGACCGCCCGGATCTCCTCGTCGAACAGCGTCCCGGGCGCGGGCGCCAGGGCGAGCCGCTCCGCGACACCGCGCCCCAGCATGGTGTCGCCGGCCAGAGCCACCGTCACCGCCATCGCCGCGCTCCGTTCCGCCGCTCCGTTCCGTGTGGCGGGTCGTCCGTCCGGCCCCGCTGCCCGGGCCCTGCCAGGCCCCGGCACGCGCACCGGCTCTCCCACCAGCCTCGTCCCGCTCACCCCTCCCGGGCAAGCTACGGCCTCCCGGGCAGGCCACCGTTTCCCGGGGCAGGCGGCCGCCTCCGGGGCAAGCCGTCGCCTGCCGGGCGAGCCACCGTTCCCGGCCGGGCCGCGGCCTGTCCGCCAACCTGCCGCCTGCCGGGGAAGCCACACCCCCTGCCTGGCAAGCACCCCCTGCCGGGCGCCGCCCCCGCCGGGCAGGCCGCCTCCCGGGCAAGCAGCCTGCGGGGGCAGGCCCCGCGCCTGCCCCGGCCCCCGCTCCGCCCACTGGGCGAGATGGCGGAACGTACGGACACGCCCCGGCGCGCGCCACCGCCGCGCCCGCCCCCGTCGTACAGAATCCGACCGTGCACCATCCGACCGCGCCCGGCGCCGCGTTTCCGCCCGGCGCCCCGGCACCGTCCGGGCCCCTGTCCCGGCCCGGCGCCGCGCCGCCCGGCGCCCCGCCCCGGCCCGGGGGGCCGCCGTGAGGACCGTGAGCGGGCCGACGGACCACGTCGTCATCGTCGGCGCCGGCCTCTCGGGCCTCTCCGCCGCCCTCCACCTGCTCGGCGCCGGCCGCCGCGTCACCGTCCTCGAACGCCACCCCGGCCCCGGCGGCCGGGCGGGCCGCATCGACCTCGGCGGCTATCTCGCCGACACCGGCCCCACCGTGCTCACCATGCCGCACCTGATCGAGGAGGCGCTCGCCGCGGTGGGGGAGTCCCTCGCCGACCGACTGGACCTGGTGCCGTTGCACCCCGCCTACCGGGCCCGCTTCGCCGACGGCTCCGCCCTCGACGTCCACACCGGCGCCGAGGCGATGGAGGAGGAGGTCCGCCGCTTCGCGGGCCCGGCGGAGGCGGCGGGCTACGTACGCCTGCGCGCCTGGCTGGAGCGGATCTACCGCGCCCAGATGCGGCGCTTCATCGACACCAACATCGACAGCCCGCTGCACCTGCTCAACTCCGACCTCGCCCGCCTCGCCGCGCTCGGCGGCTTCGGCCGGCTCGACGCCCGGGTGGCCCGCTTCCTCGGCGACGAACGGCTGCGCCGGGTGTTCACCTTCCAGTCCCTGTACGTGGGGGTGCCGCCGGCCCGCGCCCTCGCCGCGTACGCCGTCATCGCCTATATGGACACCGTCGCCGGCGTCCACTTCCCGCGCGGCGGCACCCACGCCGTGCCGAGCGCGCTGGCCGCCGCCGCCCGGGCCGCCGGCGCCGATCTGCGCTACGGCAGCGACGTGACGGAGCTGGAGCGCTCCGCGGGCCGGGTGGTGGCCGTCCGCACCGCCGACGGCCAGCGGGTGCGCTGCGACGCGATCGTCCTCACCCCCGATCTGCCCGTCGCCTACCGGCTCCTGGGCCGCCGCCCCCGCCGCCCGCTGCGGCTGCGGCACGCGCCGTCGGCGGTCGTGCTGCACCTCGGCACCGACCGCACCTGGCCCGGCCTGGGCCACCACACCCTCTCGTTCGGCGCGAGCTGGCGGCAGACCTTCACCGAACTCACCCGCGCGGGCCGGCTGATGAGCGACCCCTCGCTGCTGATCTCGCGGCCCACCGCGACCGACCCGTCCCTCGCCCCGCCGGGCCGCCATCTCCACTACGTCCTGGCCCCCTGCCCCAACACCGCGACCGCCCGGCTGCCCTGGCGGGAGCTGGGGCCGCGGTACCGCGACAGCCTCGTCGCCACGCTGGAGGCCCGCGGCCTGACCGGTCTCGGCGGCTCCGTCGAGGCCGAGCGGCTGGTCACCCCCGACGACTGGGCGGCCCAGGGGCACGCCGCCGGCACCCCGTTCTCGGTCGCCCACACCATCGCCCAGACCGGGCCGTTCCGGCCCCGCAACCTGGTGCGGGGCGTGGAGAACGCCGTCCTGGCCGGCTGCGGCACGACTCCCGGGGTCGGGGTGCCCACCGTCCTGATCTCCGGCAGGCTCGCCGCCCACCGCATCACCGGGGGCCGGCCGTGAGCACCCCCGAGCACCGCGCCACCGGCGGTCGGCCGTGACCGCCCGGGAGCTGGACGCGGCCGGCGTCACCGATCCGCGGCTGCGCGAGGCGTACACCGCCTGCCGCCGGCTCAACGCCCGCCACGGCAGGACGTACTTCCTCGCCACCCGCCTGCTGCCGGTCGCCCGCCGGCCGGCCGTGCACGCCCTGTACGGCTTCGCCCGCTGGGCCGACGACATCGTCGACGACCTGGACCGCACCCTGCCGCCCACCCTGCGCGCCCGCGCCTTCGCCGAACTCGAACGCGAACTCGGCGCCGCCCTGCGCACCGACAGCGGCCACCCGGTGCTCCAGGCACTCGCGCACACCGCCACCGCGTACCGCATCGACCACCGGCTCTTCCTCGACTTCCTCGCCTCCATGCGGATGGACCTGGAGGTCACCGACTATCCGACCTACGACCGGCTCCACGCCTACATGCACGGCTCGGCAGCCGTCATCGGGCTGCAAATGCTGCCCGTGCTGGGCACCGTGACCAGCCGTGAGGAGGCCGCGCCGCACGCCGCCGCCCTCGGCATCGCCTTCCAGCTCACCAACTTCCTGCGCGACGTCGGCGAGGACCTGGACCGAGGGCGGGTCTATCTGCCCGCCGAGGTGCTGGCCGCACACGGCGTCGACCGCGCGCTGCTGCGCTGGTGCCGGGACACCGGGCGCGGCCACCCCCGGGTGCGGGCCGCGCTGCGGGACGTGGCCGCGCACACCCGCGGGGTCTACCGCGACGCCCGCCCCGGCATCGCGATGCTCGACCCGGTGTCGCGGCCCTGCATCCGTACGGCCTTCACCCTCTACGGCGGCATCCTCGACCGTATCGAGGACGCCGACTACGCCGTCCTCCACCGGCGGGTGGCCGTGCCGCGCCGGCGCCGGGCCGCGGTCGCCCTGGACGGGCTCGTCCGCCTCGTCGCGGCCCGGGTGCGCCACCGGGGCGGAGGGCCCGCACCCACGCCCGCACCCGCACCCGTATCCGTATCCGGGGAGGCGGCCCGCGGCCCGCGCCCGGCCGATCCCGCGCCGCTCGCGGGGGCCGGGGCGCCGCACGGAGCGAGGGCCCCCACGCCGCTCGCGCCCCTGGCCGGAGCCCCGCCCATGCCCGTGTCGCCCGCGCCCGCGCCCGCTTCCGCGCCGGAGGCGCCGTGATGCGCCCGGACGACCCGCATCCCGAC
>NZ_JBPQTV010000442.1:0-4303 GCF_051386515.1 Streptomyces sp. URMC 123
CGCTGCTGCTCGGCGCCCTGCTGCTCGGCGGGCTTCCGGCCGCCGTCCGTGCCCTTGTCGCCGCTCCCGGTTCCGCCCGGTGCCGCGGAGCCGCTCTTGTCCTGCCCGCCGGGGGTGGACTTCGCCGTGTCCTCGGCGCCCGGCAGCCCGCCGAGCAGCAGGGCGCCGAGCAGCAGCGTCACCACGCCGACGGCCGCGTAGACCGCCGCCCGCCGGATGCGGCGCCAGTCGCGGGGCGGCGTCGGCGGCTCGCCCCGGCGCGAGGACCGCGACGACGGCCCGCCCGGGGTGACGAAGGCGAGGTTCTCGCGGGTGCGGTCGGCGCCGTCCTCGTCGGCCAGCCGGACGCGGATCTCCAGCGCCTCCTCCAGGAGTTCCCGGGCCCGCCCGGAGTTGTCCTCGAAGTAGGCGAGCGTGCCCTTCTGGTGGAGGAAGTAGGACTCCGAGACGGTGTCCCCCAGCTGGCGCGCCGCCTCGACGCCCTGGTCCAGGGCGTTCGCCCAGGTGTCCCAGTACCCCTGGGCGAACAGCACCGGCTCCCCGGCCCGTACGACCTGGATCACGGCCTGCCACTCGCGGCGCCCGGCCGCGTACCCCAGCAGGCCCACCACCGCCTCCAGCGCCGAGTGGGCCTCCTCCCCGCGCAGTTCGGGGGAGGCCAGCCACTCCGTCAGGCCGCGCACCGAGGAGCCCAGGGAGAAGTACTGGAAGAGCAACTGCCGGTATGTGCCGCCCTTGCACACCGGCAGTCCGAAGCGGTCGTCCGGGTGCTCGACCAGGCCCTTGTGGAAGAGCCCTTCGAGCTTCTCCCCGGCGAAGGCGATGCCGGCCATGACGCCGGCGAGGTCGGGCGGGATCAGCGCCCCGGCGAGGAACGCGGTCACCGCCAGCACCCGCCGCTCGTCCACGGTGAGCGCGTCGACGCTGAGCCGGTCGAGCTCGCCGGGGTCGCGGGTGGCCACGGCGGCGAGGGTGGCGAGGGAGTGCTCGCCCGAGCGGACGAGGGCCGCGGCCTGCCGGATGCGCAGCGGCTGCCCGCCGATCGCGGCGACCAGCTCCCGGGCGGCGTCCAGCTCGCCCTCCGGGATCAGCCGGCCCAGCTCCCGGGAGAGCAGGGACACCCCGGCGGAGCGGGCGAGGCCGGCGAGGTCGTGGACCGCGCCGCCGTCGGCGAGCACCGGTTCGGCGGAGCCGAGGACCAGCCCGCAGCCCGGCATGATCCGCCGGAGGTACTCCAGCTGGCCCTGGGTGAGGGCGACGTCGTCGAGCGCGACGATCGCGGTGGCGCCGCCCAGGACCTGGGCGCACTCCTGGGCGGTCAGCCGGACGGCGCCCTCGACGGTGTAGAGCTCGGTGACGAGGCGCTGCAGCAGGTCGGCCGCGCCGAAGCCGCCGAGCTTGAGGTAGGCGTGCGCCACCGAGGGGTCGTGTTCGGCGCCGAGCGCCACGATATGTCGGAGCAGGGTGGTCTTCCCGTAGCCGCAGTCGGCGTGGAAGTTCACCGGGCGGCGGTCCCCGATCGCGGCGTGCGCGAGGGCCACCGCGTCCTGACGCCCCATCAGAAATGGCGGTAGCAGGCCGACTTCGCGCGGGGCGCCGATGGGGCCCTCGGCGGTGGTCCGCGGCGCGGCCCGCGCTATTCGGGCCCCGAGGGCACCGTGGAAGGTGAGGGTGTGTCTCCCGCAGACGACGGTGCTCATGGCTCACTCCGTTTCCCGAGGCGCGGCGCGGGCGGGAGCCGGCGCCCAGGCGGTCCGGGGGCCCGGCGGGCGGGTGCGCGGTACGGCTGGGAACGCGGCGTCGAACGCCGGGGCGGCGCGGGTCGATGGCGATGCGAAGGCGGTCTCGTGGCGGCGATGGAATCGTGGCGGGGGAGGGCTCGTGGCGGGGGGCCAGGACGGCGAAGGGCTCGTCGTGGGGGAGCGGCTCGTCGTGGTGACCGTCACGCTCCGGGAAGTCCTCCCTTGTCCCTTGGCATATTCCTCCGGGGCGGGCGGGAAGCATAAGGGCGCGCGCCAGGGCGCATCCGGGCCATGCGCTGGTGCGCGCCCGTGGTGAGGCCTCCGAGCGCGCGCCGGAGCGTGCCATCGGCGCTCGCCTCGGCCATCGCGCCCCCGGCCCCCTGTTCGCCCCGCCGGTCGCGCCCCCGACCCCCTGTTCGTCCGGTCGGTCACCCCTCCGCGCACCGGGCTCCCGCCCGCTCGCCCCGTCCGGTTGCGCTCCAGTGGTCAACATCTCGTTGCCCCGGGGCTGCGGATACGCTGGTGTCCCGCGCGGCGGACTGCTCGACAGTTCGAATCCGCGGCCTTGCCTTGCCCGACGCGAGAAGCTAGCCAGTGTGGACGCAGTGAACGATCTCGACCGACAGTGTTCGGCACCCCTCGGACCGATCGGGGTGCGGTCATGCTGAACGATCTCGACGAGCGCATCGTCCACGCCCTCGCCGAGGACGCCCGCCGCAGCTACGCCGACATCGGCTCCGAGGTCGGTCTGTCCGCGCCCGCCGTGAAGCGGCGCGTGGACCGGCTCCGCGCCGAGGGCGCCATCACCGGCTTCACCGTGCGCGTGGACCCGGCGGCGCTCGGCTGGGAGACCGAGGGCTTCATCGAGATCTACTGCCGCCGGAACACCTCGCCCGAGGCCATCCACCGCGGCCTGTCCCGCTACCCCGAGGTGGCGTCCGCCTCCACCGTGACCGGCGAGGCGGACGCCCTCGTGCAGATCTTCGCCTCCGACATGCGGCACTTCGAGCGGGTGCTCGAACGCATCGCGGGCGAGCCGTTCGTGGAGCGGACCAAGTCCGTGCTGGTCCTCTCCCCGCTGCTGCGCCGCTACACCTCCGGCTCGCCCGCCTGAGAACCCGGTTCTGGGGCTGGCTCTCGGGTCCGCCACCCGGTAGCCGTGCGCGGCGGCCGTGGCGAAGGCGTCCACCACCTCACCGCGCGCCGCCCCGGCCGCCCTCAGCGCCTCGGCGACCGAGCCGCCCCGCCCGGTCAGCTCCGAGAACCGCACCGACAGCGCGCACGGCCTGCCGGCGTCCGCCATGGACACGCCCGGTCGACCAGGCCCTCGCCGAGCTCGGGCTCGCCCGCCGGGTCGTGGGGGCGGTGCCCACCTTCTCGGCGTCGCTGCTGATGGTGCTGGGCAGCGACTGCGTGGCCTCGCGCCCGAGCGGATGGGCGGCGCCGCGGTGCGCGCCCTGGTACGGGAGGGTGGCCCGCGACGCGGCGGAGGCGTCGGCCCGGGACGCGGCGGGGGTGCCGGAAGGGATCACGGGCCCCCACGCAACGAATCGCCGGATCGGGCCCTGATCACGCAACGGATCGTTCATCGCTGCGCAACGGACGCCGCTTGTACCGCCACCCGCCCGGATCGTACGGTCAATGCGTCCCGTCGAACTCCCGCCCGAACAGTCCGTGAGGTCCCATGGCGCCGCTGCGCATCGCGCTCCACCAAGGCCCCGGCGGCGTTCCCCGGTCCACCGACGACAGCCTCGCCGCCCTGGCGGACGCCGCGCACCGCGCCGCCGCCTCCGGCGCCCGGCTGCTGCTCACCGCCGAGCTGTATCTGACCGGCTACGCCCTGGGTGACGCACTGCCCGAGCACGCCGAGCCGGCCGACGGCCCCGGCGCCCGCGCCATCGCGGCGATCGCCGCCGAGCACGGCCTCGCCATCGCCTACGGCTACCCCGAGCGCGACGGCGAGCGGATCTTCAACTCCGTCCAGCTGATCGACTCCGACGGCACGCGGCTCGCCAACTACCGCAAGGCGCACCTGTTCGGCGAGTACGAGAACGCCCACTTCACCCCGGGCGACGAGCCGGTCGTCCAGGCCGAGCTCGACGGCGTCCGGATCGGCATGCTGATCTGCTACGACGTCGAGTTCCCGGAGGCCGTGCGGGCCCACGCGCTGGCCGGCACCGAGCTGCTGCTCGTGCCCACCGCGCTGATGCGCCCGTACGAGATCGTGGCGCAGACCCTGGTGCCCGCCCGTGCCTGGGAGAGCCAGCTCTACATCGCCTACGCCAACCGCACCGGCCCCGAGGGCGACTTCCACTTCGCCGGGCTGAGCTGCCTGGCCGCGCCCGACGGCACCGCCAGGGCCCGCGCCGGCACCGGCCCCGACCTGGTGGTCGGCGACGCCGACCCGCGCCTCCTCACGGCATCCCGTGCGGAGAACACCTATCTGGGTGATCGGCGCCCCGAGCTCTACCGCTCGCTCGCCACCGCCCCGGCCGACTGAGCGCCCCGGTCGACCGGCCACCCCGGCCACCCCCGTCGGCACCGCCGCCGACCACCCCGAG
>NZ_JBPQTV010000443.1:0-4295 GCF_051386515.1 Streptomyces sp. URMC 123
CCTCTGCGGCGGGTGGGTGGGGGAGCCCGAGCCGGAGGGGGCCGGTCCCTCCCCGCCGCAGAGGGCCACCAGCGTGTCCACCCGCGGCCGCGCCAGCAGTTCACCGACCGGCACGTGCACCCCGAGCCGGCGCTCGACCGCCCGGACGACGTCCAGCAGCCGTGGGTAGTCCAGCCCCAGCTCGGCCAGCCCCCGGCCAGTCACGTCCGCCGGACCGCGTACGCCCGCTGGGCCGCGTGCCTCAGCCTGATCCCGTGCCTCCGTCCGATCCCGTACGCCCGCCCGGTCCCGTACGCCCGCTGGGCCGCGTACGCTTGCCCGGTTCCGTACGCCCGCTGCGCCGCGTGCCTCCGCCCGGTCCCGTACCGGCGGCCGGTCCGGTGGGTCCGTCCGTGGCCCGACCGGTGCGCCCAGCACCTCCTGGAGCGCCTCGGCCACCGCCTCGGCCGCCCCCGCGCGCCGTTCGGCCGGCCGCGCCGGCTCCCCTGCGAGGGCCGGCTCGCGCAGCACGCTCGCCGCGATCACCGCGCCCGACCCCGCTCGCGGCGCCGGGGCCCCGGGGGAGGCCGCCCCCGCGCCGCCCGGCGCGAGGCGGAGGAAGTCCGCCCGGCACGCGTGCCGCTGGATCTTCCCGCTGGTGGTCTTGGGCACCGTCGACCGCCGCAGCAGCACCACCGCGTGCGGGGTCACCTCGTACTCCTCGGCGACGGCCGTCCGCAGGGCGGCGATCACGGGCCAGGGGTCGGCGAGCCCGGCCCCGTCGACCTCGTAGGCGACGACCAGTTCCTCCGCGCCGTCCACCTCGATCCCGAACGCCGCCCCGGCCCCGGGGCGGATCGCGGGATGGGCCCGCTCCACGGTCAGCTCGATGTCCTGCGGGTAGTGGTTGCGGCCCTGCACCACGACGACGTCCTTGGCGCGGCCGACCACGTGCAGCCGGCCCGCCCGCAGATAGCCGAGGTCGCCGGTGCGCAGCCAGTCGGTGTGCGGCTCGCCCTCCAGCCGCGCCCGGAAGGTCTCCCGGGTGGCGTCCGGCCGCCGCCAGTAGCCGCGGGCGACGCTCGGGCCGGCGAGCCAGATCTCGCCGATCCGCCCGTCGTCGGCCCGCCGGCCCGCGCCGGCCGCCTGCCCGCCGGAGCCCCCGGCCGCGTCCCCGCCGCCATGAGCGCCCTCGGCCGCCTGCCCGTCGGGATGTGCGTCCCCGGCCGCGTCCGTTGTGACCACGGCGACCCGCACGCCGTCCACCGCCGGCCCGCAGTCCACCACCCGCGTCACCCGCGTGCCGTCGCCGGCCGCCGTGCGCTCGGCCCGCCCGGCGCCCAGCGCCGCGGCGTCCAGGACCTCGGCGGACGGGGCCTCGTCCGGCCCGCCGCCGGTGGCCATCAATGTGGCCTCCGCGAGGCCGTAACAGGGCAGCAGGGCCCGCCGGTCGAAGCCGCTGGGCGCGAAGAACGCGGCGAAGCGGTCCAGCGTGGCGGCCCGCACCGGCTCGGCGCCGTTGAGCGCCAGCCGCCAGTGCCGCAGGTCCAGTGCGTCCCGCTGCTCGGGCGTGACATGGCGCAGACAGTGCTCGAAGCCGAAGTTGGGCGCCACGGAGGTCGACGCCCGGGTGTCCGCGAGGGTCTCCAGCCACAGCAGGGGCCGCCGCAGAAAGGTCAGCGGGGCCATCAGATGGGCCGGGAAACCCCCGTACAGCGGGGTCAGAATGCCGCCGATGAGGCCCATGTCGTGGTACGGCGGCAGCCAGGACACCATTCCGGAGCGCTCGTCGTGGGCCAGCCGCGCGTGGATCGCGCGCAGATTCGCCAGCAGGTTCTCATTGCTGATCATCACGCCCTTGGGCGCCGAGGTCGAGCCGGAGGTGTACTGGAGAAAGGCGAGCGTGCCGCCGGTGGTGTCCGGCTCGGGCAGGCCGTCGGCTCCGCCCGGCCCGTCGTCGGCGCCGCTCACCAGCCAGCGCAGCTCCCCGAGCCCGAGGGAGGCGAGCTCCGCCCGCCGGCCCTCGGCGAACCGGGCGAAGCCGGCGGTCGTCAGGGCGTGCGTGGCGCGCGCGTCGTGGGCGATGGCGGCCAGGCGCGGCAGGGTGCGCCCGAACCGCGCGGTGTCCGGCGGATACGCGGGCACCGCGATGGCCCCCGCGTACAGACAGCCCAGGAACGCGGCGATGTAGTCGAGCCCGGGCGGGTGGAGCAGCAGCACGGGCCTGCCCCGCAGCCCGCGCTCCACCAGCGGCGCGGCGACCGCGCGGACCCGCCGGTCCAGCTCGGCGTAGCTCCAGGACCGCTCCGTGCCGCCGGTCCCGGGCAGGAAGCGGTAGGCGAGCGCGTCCGGGCGCTGTTCGCGGTGGTGTCGCAACAGGGCCGCCACCGTCGTGGGCTCGGTGCCCCGCCAGGGCGTCGTCGTCGGACGTGGGCTCATGAGCGTCTCCGTCACTCGCAGGGCTTGGCGTCGGTCACTCGCCGGACCGCGGTCACTCGCCGGGCCGGGGCTCGCCGGGCCGCGGGCCCGCCGTCGCGGCGGCGGCCGGCAGCGGCCCGGCACCGGCCAGCCGCCGGTAGTCGGTCTTGCCGTTGGCGTTGCGCGGCAGTTCGGCCAGGCACCGCGCGATGCCGGGCAGCATGTAGCCGGGCAGGTGCTGGGCGCAGTGCCGTTTGATCTCGATCAGGCTCGGCCGGCGCGTGGACCCGGCGCGCAGCGTGTAGTACAGCGCCAGCCGGGCCTCCCGGCCCTCGCCCCTGAGCACCACGGCGGCCTCGGCGATCCCGGGGTGGCGCACCACGGCCGCCTCCACCTCGCCGAGCTCCACCCGGTAGCCGGAGAGCTTGACCATGCGGTCCTTGCGGCCCCGGTAGACGAGCTCGCCCCGCTCCCGGCTCACCAGGTCGCCGGTCGGGTGGCGGCCCCGGCGGTGGTCGGCCGCGGCGGGTTCGGACTCGCGCCGCCAGTAGCCGGGGGTCACGCAGGCGCCCTCCACCACCAGTTCACCGACGGCGCCCGGCTCGCCGACCTCCCGGCCGTCCTCGTCCAGCACGAACACCCGGGCCCCGCCGATGGGGGAGCCGATCGGCACCGGCTCGGTGCCGGCGAGGTCCTCCGGCCGCACCCGGTGGTACGTGCACACATTGGTCTCGGTGGGCCCGTACAGGTTGTACAGCGCCGTGCGCTCCGGCAGCCGGGCGGCCAGGTCGCGCAGGTGCGGCAGCGGGAACACCTCGCCGGCGAAGAGGACGTAGCGCAGCCGCGCCGTGACCTCGGGGGCGAGCGCGCCGGAGACCGTCAGCAGCCGCAGGATCGACGGCACGGAGTACCAGACGGTGACGCCGTGGTCGCGGATGCCGCGGGCCAGCGCCACCACGTCCCGCGCCCGGTGGTCGGGGACGATCCACACGGCGGCGCCCACGGACAGCGCCAGGAACAGGTCGAGCGTGCTCAGGTCGAAGTTGAAGGAGGCGTGGTTGGCGAAGACGTCCTCGGGGCCGACGGCGAACTCCTCGCGGGCCCAGCCGATGAAGTTGGCGAGGTTGCCGTGCGAGATCTTCACGCCCTTGGGCGTGCCGGTCGAGCCCGAGGTGTAGAGGAGGGCGGCCAGGTCGGAGCGGCGCAGCGTGGGCAGGATCACCACGCGGCGCACGGGGGCGCCGGTGAACGCGGACCAGGACACGACGCGGGCGGGGGGTGCGTGGCCCGTGGCGCGTACGGGGCCGGTGTCGCGCCCGGGGCTTTCCTGGCCCGTGTCCTCCTCCGCGCCGGCGACGACGACCGTACGGACGGTGGCCGGCAGCGACCGGCCGTCCAGGGCGGCCAGATGGCGCCGGTCGGTGAAGAGCACGATCGGTTCGGCGTCGGCCAGGATGGTGCCCACCCGGGCGGCCGGCTGGCCGCCGTCCAGGGGCACATAGACGCACCCCGCCTGGAGCGACGCCAGGATCGCCTCGGCGTAGCGCGGCCCCTTGTCCATCCAGATCGCCACCCGGTCGCCGACCCGGGCCTCCAGGTCGAGCAGCCGGGAGGAGAGCGCGTCGACGCGTGCGGCGAGCTCGCCGTAGGTCAGCCGTACCGTGCCGCCCCGCCGGCCGCCGCGCCCCGTCCCGGCACGGTCGGCGCCGCCGTACGCCCCGTGCTCGCCGCCGTCCCCGCCGCTGTCGTCACCGATCAGGGCGGGGCGGGCCGCGTGCTCGGCGGAGAGCAGCCGCGGCAGATGGACGAGTGCGGTGTCGGAGTCGTGGATGCCCATGATCTGTGCCCTCATCCCCGTGGTCCGCTCCCGGTCGCCGCGCCCCCGCCGGCCCCGACCC
>NZ_JBPQTV010000444.1:0-4277 GCF_051386515.1 Streptomyces sp. URMC 123
GTGCGATCGCAAGGCGGAGGAGGGAGCCACTGCGGAGCATTGGCGACTGACGACAACGCAGCGAGCGTGCGTGCCAGACGCCGCCAGGCAGACGGGACTTTGAAGACACGACCTAAGCTCGACGCATGAAGATCCTGGGAACCACCCTGCGCGTGTGCGTGGACGATCTCGAGGGTTCGATCGCCGTCTACGAACGCCTCACCGGCAGCGAGGCGTTGCGGTTCCGGCGGGGCGAGGTGTCCGTCGCGGCCGTGGGCTGCTTTCTGCTGATGAGCGGCCCCGAGGAGGAGTTGGCGGTGCTGCGGCGGGTGGCGGCGACGATCGCGGTGGCGGACGTCACGGAGGCGCACCGCTCGCTCACCGAGGTGGGCGCGGAGATTCTCGCGGGCCCGATGCGCACGCCCGCGGGCCGCAACCTCCTGGCCCGCCACCCCGACGGCTCGGTCTTCGAATACGTCGACCGTGGAGCGTGACGGCGTCGTGGAGTCGCCGCACCGCCGGTAGGCGGGGTCCCGACGGGTGATCCGGGCTCGGATCGTCAACGGGCCCCGCCTCGGGAGGAATCCCGCCTCAGGAAGAGGGGATCTCCAGGACGATCTTGCCGCGGGTGCGGCCCTCGCGGCTGCGGCGGAACGCCTCGGCGGCCTCGGCCAGGGGCAGCACCGCGTCGAGAGGCACCGTGAGCTTTCCCGCGTCGGCGAGGTCGCCGAGCGCGGTGAGGTCCGCCGTGTCGGGGCGGACGAAGACATACGTGCCGCCGATCTCCGCGGCCGCCATGTCCGCCACCGACGCGATCCGGGAGGCGTCTTCGACCAGCTTCCGGGAGACGGCGACGGCGTCGCCGCCCACGAAGTCGACGGCCGCGTCCACGCCGTCGGGCGCCAGGGCCCGCACCCGCTCCTCCAGGCCCTCGCCGTGGGCGACCGGCTCCGCGCCGAGCGAGCGCAGGAAGTCGTGGTTGTGTTCGCCGGCCGTGCCGATGACCCTGGCCCCGCGGGCGACCGCGATCTGGACGGCGTGCGAGCCGACGCCACCGGCCGCCGCGTGCACGAGCACGGTGTCCCCGTCCGCGGCCCGCACCGCGCGCAGCGACTGGTACGCGGTGAGGCCGGCCAGCGGCAGCCCCGCCGCCTGCTGCCAGCTCAGGGAGGCCGGCTTGCGGGCCAGCGTGCGGACCGGCGCCGCCGCGAACTCCGCGTAGGTGCCGAACTGGACGGCGTCCTGCCGGTTGTAGGCGATCACCTCGTCCCCGACCTCGTACTCCGTCACGGCCGGGCCCACCCGTTCCACGACGCCCGCCACGTCCCAGCCGAGCGTGAGGGGGAAGTGGACGTTCAGGACCTGGTCGAGATAACCCTCGGCGATCTTCCAGTCGACGGGGTTGACCGCCGCGGCCCGGACGCGGATCAGGACGCTGTCGGGGCCGACCTTGGGCACCGGCTGCTCCGTGAGCCGCGGTGCCTCTCCGTACGCGTTGATCGTGACTGCCTTCATGACCGAGTTCATAAACGTGATCAACGACCCCATACGTCACTTCATTCCCTCTGGCCCCACACGGGCCTGTGCCTCACCCGGACGGCGGCCCCGAAAACGGCGGCCCCGGACGGCGGCCGTTCCGGACCTCCGGCACCGACGTCAGCGCGCGGGCGACGGCGCGACGACGGGCGGGTTGAGACGGGCGAAACCCTCCTGGCGCTCGTAGGGGAAGTAGGGGTAGGGCGCGGTCCTGCCGCTCGCCGCGTCGAGCTTCGCCATCTGCTCGGGCGTGAGGGCCCAGCCGACGGCGCCCAGGTTCTGGCGGAGCTGCTCCTCGTTGCGGGCGCCGATGATGACGGAGGAGACGGTCGGCCGCTGGAGCAGCCAGTTGATGGCGATCTGCGGAATGCTCCGGCCCGTCTCCTGGGCGACCTCGTCCAGGGCGTCGACCACGCGGTAGAGGTGTTCGTCCTCGACCGGCGGGCCGTAGTCGGCGGTGGCGTGCAGCCGGCTGTCGGCCGGCAGCGGCCGACCGCGGCGTATCTTGCCGGTGAGCCGCCCCCAGCCGAGGGGGCTCCACACCAGCGCGCCGAGGCCCTGGTCGAGCCCGAGGGGCATGAGCTCCCACTCGTAGTCGCGGCCGATCAGGGAGTAGTAGACCTGGTGGGCGACGTAGCGCGGGTGGCCGTGCCGGTCCGCGACGGCGAGGGACTTCATCGCCTGCCACCCGGAGAAGTTGGAGATGCCGGTGTAGCGAACCTTGCCCGCGCGCTGGAGGTCGTCGAGCGTGGACAGCACCTCCTCGATCGGCGTGCCGGCGTCGAAGCCGTGCAGCTGGAAGAGGTCGAGGTAGTCGGTGCCGAGCCGGCGCAGGGCGTTCTCGCACGCGGCGATCAGACGCGAGCGGGAGGTCCCGGCGTCGTTGGGGCCGTCACCGAGCGGCAGGCCGGCCTTGGTGGAGATGATCACCCGGTCCCTGCGGCCCGCGATCGCCTTGCCCAGCACCTCCTCGGACGCGCCCTCGGAGTAGACGTCGGCGGTGTCGAACATCGTGATCCCGGCGTCGAGGCAGATGTCCACCAGCCGGCGCGCCTGCTGGGCGTCGGTGTCGCCCCAGGCTCCGAACAGCGGCCCCCGACCGCCGAAGGTGCCCGCGCCGAAGCTCAGCGCGGGGACCATGAGCCCGGACGCGCCCAGTCGCCTGTACTCCATGACTGTTCCCTCCCCATGATGATGATCCGCAGGCGGTTAACGGTTCCGCAGTTCCGTTAACCTGTGAGCAGCAACGTAGCAGAGATGGCGCATTAATGGAACTGGAGACCCGTTATGGGGATGGAGAGCATGGACCCCGGGACCGTCCGCCCGGGAGGGCGCACGGCACGCGTCCGGGAGGCGGTGCTGCGGGCGGCCGGTGACGCCCTGGCGGAGCGGGGCTTCGCCGAGTTGGACCTCGCCGACATCGCACGCCGCGCCGGGGTGGGCAAGACCACCGTCTACCGCCGCTGGGGAACGGTCACCGGCCTCGTGGCCGACCTGCTGGCGGACATGGCCGAGCAGTCACTGCCGCGCACCGACACGGGCTCGCTGCTCGGCGACCTCAAGGCCAACGCCAGGCTCGTCCAGCGCACCCTGGCCGACCCTCGTCAGGGCGCGCTGTTCACGGCGGTGATCGCGGCGGCCACCTGCGAGGCGAGGACGGCCGAGGCGCTGCACCGCTTCTACGACATCCGCGTCACCGAGTGGGCGCCCTGCGTCCAACAGGCCGTCGAGCGCGGCGAGGTGCCCGAGGGCACCGACGCGCACGAGGTGATCCGCGCCGTCTCCGCCCCGCTCTACTACCGCCTGCTGACCAGCGGCGAGAGCCTCGACGAGGCCGCCGCGGACCGGGCCGCGGAGGCCGCCGCGGCCGCGGCGCGCGCGGGGGTGTACGTGCGGCGCGGGCCGGACCGCGCGGGGTGACGGACCGGCGGGGCGTGACGGCTCGGCGTGGGGCGACGGGCCGACGTGGGGTGACGGACCGGCGTGGGTGGCTCAGGCTCCCGTCTGGCGGAAGCGCAGCACATTGCCGAAGGGGTCGATCAGCTCCAGGCAGGTGCCCAGCTCCTCGTCCTCCTCCAGGCCGGGCCGCAGCCGGGGGTAGTTCTTGGCGCGCAGTTCGGCGAGGAGCTCCGCCACCCCATCGGTCTCGACATGGACGGCCGAGCCGGGGGTGCCGTCGCCGTGGTGCTCCGACAGGTGCAGCACCAGCGCGCCGCGCGATATCCGGAGATACAGCGGCATGCCCTCGGCGAAGCGGTGCTCCCAGTCCACGGCGAAGCCGAGATAGTCGACATAGAACTCCCGCGCCTTGTCGACATCGAAGATCCGGAGAATGGGCGCGGTCTCGGTGAAGGACACGGTCATGGTGACTCCCTGCGGCCTGCGGACGGTCGGGGGCCTTGCCGGGGGCAGTCGCGTCGGCCGGGGGCGACCACCTCCACCGCATCATGGCGCACGCCACTGACAACGCCCGGAGCGCGCACCGGTCCGGCAACGGCCGACGCGGGGAGACGCGGCCGGCGTTCAGCGGCGCCGGCGGAACAGATACGCCCCGCAGAGGGCCCCGATCACGGCCATTCCGAGCAGGGCCATCCACAGGGGCATGGTGACCTCGGGGATCAGCAACCTCACCTTGGTCCGACGCGTGTTCTCGACGATGAACACGACGGCCAGAACGGCGATCACCAGCAGGCCGATCCGGCCGGGCTGCGGCTCGTCCGCGAGGACTGCCCCGGATGCGGCGGCCCGCACGGCCGTCCCGC
>NZ_JBPQTV010000445.1:0-4271 GCF_051386515.1 Streptomyces sp. URMC 123
GCGCGGGGTAATGGGGGTCGGGGCGGGAAAAAGCCCGTGGCGCTCGCGTCGATGACGGTCACGTCACAGGCAACGTGATGGGAACGTCGCGCAAGAACGCCCACATCAACCGATCGGATGATCGAACGTCGAGCGCAATGGCCGATACCCCCGCCCCACGCCACACGCAACGCTACGCACATGCCCATGATCGAGGTCCAGGACCTGCACAAAACCTACGGCGCCCGAAAGGCCGTCGACGGCGTATCCCTCACCGTCGAGGAGGGGGAGATCTTCGGAATCCTCGGCCCCAACGGGGCCGGCAAGACGACGACCGTCGAATGCGTCGCGGGCCTCCGGAGGCCCGACACCGGCACCGTACGGGTCGCCGGGCTCGACCCCGTGACCGCGCACCACGACGTCACCCGGCTGCTGGGCGTGCAGCTCCAGCAGAGCGAGCTGCAGCCCAAGCTCACCGTCGCCGAGGCGCTCGACCTGTACGCGTCCTTCTACTCGCGGCCCGCCGACGGCCGCGCCCTGGCCGAGCGGCTCGGCCTCACCGAACAGTTGGGGACCCGCTTCGCCAAGCTGTCCGGAGGACAGAGGCAGCGGCTGTCCGTCGCCCTCGCCCTCCTCGGCAACCCCCGCGCCGTCGTCCTCGACGAGCTCACCACGGGGCTCGACCCGCGCGGACGGCGCGACACCTGGGCCCTCGTCGAGGACATCCGGGCGGGCGGCGTGACCGTCCTGCTCGTCACCCACGTCATGGAGGAGGCGCAGCGCCTCTGCGACCGGATCGCGGTGATCGACAGGGGCCGGGTCACCGCCGTCGACACCCCCGGCGGCCTCATCGACCGCGCCGCCGCCTCCCGGACCGTCTCCTTCGCCGCCGAGACCCCCCTGGACCGGGCGGACCTGCTGGCCCTGCCGGGCGTCACGGGCGTGGTGACCCGGGACGGCCGGACCCTCGTCACCGGCACCGACGCGACCGTCGACGCCTTCGTCCAACTGCTCGCCCGCCGCGCCGTCACCGCCCGCGGCCTGCGCGTCCTCGACGCCACGCTCGACGACGCCTACCTCGACCTCACGGGAGCCGACCGCTCATGACCACCGCTACGCCCACCGCCGGCCCCGCCCGCGCCGCGACCCCCAGGACATCCGCCACCCGCGCCGTCCTCCGCACCGAGGCGCGGCTGTTCTCCCGCGAACCCGGCGCCCTGTTCTGGGTGATGGCCTCGCCCGCCGTGCTCCTGCTGATCCTCGGCATGATCCCCTCCTTCCGCGAGCACTCCGCCGACCTCGGCGGCCGCCGGGTGATCGACCTCTACGTCCCCGTCGCCGTCCTGTTCGCCCTGATCATGTCCGGCCTCCAGGCCATGCCCCCGGTCCTCGTCGGCTACCGGGAGCGCGGCATCCTGCGCCGCATGTCGACGACGCCGGTCCGCCCGTCCGCCCTCCTCACCGCCCAGCTCACCGTGCACGCCGCCGCCGCGCTCGTCTCCTCCCTGCTCGTCGTCGCCGTCGGCCGGCTCGCGTTCGGCGTGGCGCTGCCGCGCAACATCCCCGGGTACGTGCTCGCCCTGCTGCTCGCCATCGCCGGCGGGCTCGCGCTCGGCGCCGCGGTCTGCGCGGTCTCCCGCACGCAGAAGGTCGCCACCGCGGTCGGCTCCGCGGTGGCCTTCCCGACCATGTTCACGGCGGGCGTGTGGGTGCCGGTGCAGGCGATGCCGGATACGCTGCGCGAGATCGTGCAGTTCACCCCGTACGGCGCCGCCTCCCGGGCCCTCGACGCGGCCGCGGGCGGGGCCTGGCCCGACTGGGCCGCGCTCGGGATCATGGCGCTGTGGGCGGCCGTCCTCACGGGCGCGTCGGCCCGCTGGTTCCGCTGGGAGTGACGGGCCGGACGTGACAGCCGGCAGTGACAGAGGGAGAGGCATGGGGGTCGCCGAGGTGAGCGCGACAGCGACACGGGCGACGGAAGCGACGTGCGCCACCGGGCCGACGACCGTCGAGGAGCGCTGGCAGCAGATCCTCCACTGGGGGCCGTACGGGCTCCTCGGCCTCGCCACCGCCCTCGCCGCGGCCTCCGCGGACGCGGTCATGGACGGGCCGGAGACGGTGGCCGCGGGCGTGCTGACCGCCGCCGCGCTCGCCCTCCAGCTCTGGTGGACGGCCCACCAGCGCGGGCTGCCCGCCGGTGCCCCGGCGGCGGAGAGGCCGGACGGGCCCGCCGGGCCCACCCCCGCACGGGGCGCCGCCGGGCCCACCCCCGTACGGGACGGGGTGCCGGTGGAGGAACCCACCGCGCCCGTCGCCCTCGTACCCGGCGCCCCCGGCCCCGCCGCCACCCGCTACTTCCTCCTGCGCACCGCGCTCGCCTTCGCCCTCACCTGGCTCAACCCCTTCTTCGCCGTCTACGCCAGCGCCGGCTACTTCGACGCGGTCCACCTCCTGCCGCCCCGGCCGGCCCCCACGCGGGCGGCGCTGCTCGTCGTCGCCCTCACCCTGGCCGGCTCGCAGTCCGGCGGGCTCCCGCCCGACTCGGCCCTCCAGTGGGTCGTCCTCGGCGGCATGTTCGCCCTCAACGCCTTCCTCGGCGTCGGGCTCGCGCACCTCGCCACCAAGGAGACCGAGAAGGCCGCCGAGCGCGCGGCCACCATCGCGGAACTCGGGCGCGCCAACGCCCGCCTCGAACAAGCCCTCGCCGAGAACGCCGCCCTCCAGGCGCAGCTCCTCCTCCAGGCGCGCGAGGCGGGTGTCGCCGACGAGCGGCGCCGGCTTGCCGCCGAGATCCACGACACCCTCGCCCAGGGCCTCACCGGGATCGTCGCCCAGCTCCAGGCGGCCGACACCGGAACCGACCCCGAGCGGGCCCGCGTCCACCTCCGGCGCGCCGCCGACCTCGCCCGGCACAGCCTCGGCGAGGCCCGCCGCTCCGTGCAGAACCTCGGGCCGGCCGCGCTGGAGCACGACACGCTCCCCGAGGCGCTGCGCAAGACCGTCTCCGCCTGGTCCGAACGCACCGGGATCGCCGCCCGGTTCAGCGTCACCGGCACGGCGGAGCCCCTGCACGACGAGGTCGCGGCCACGCTCCTGCGCATCGCCCAGGAGGCCCTCGCCAACACGGAGCGCCACTCCGGCGCCGCCCGGGCCGGCGTCACCCTCTCCTACATGGGCGACGAGATCACCCTGGACGTACGGGACGACGGGCGCGGCTTCGACCCGCTCGCCGTGCCCGCGCGCACGGCCGGCGGCGGGTTCGGCCTCGGCGGGATGCGGGCCCGGGCCGAGCGCCTCGCCGGCGGCGTCGCCGTGGAGTCCGCACCGGGCGACGGCACGGCGATCTCCGCCCGCGTACCGTTGGTGCGCCATGACTGAGATCACCCTGCTGATCGCCGACGACCACCCCGTCGTACGGGACGGGCTGCGCGGCATGTTCGAGGCCGACCCCGGGTTCCGGGTCCTCGGCGAGGCCGCCGGCGGCGTCGAGGCGGTCGAACTCGCCCTCCGGCTCGACCCGGACGTCGTCCTGATGGACCTGCGCATGCCCGGGGGCAGCGGCGTCGACGCGATCTCCGAGCTCACCCGGCGCGGCGCCCGCGCCCGGGTGCTCGTCCTCACCACGTACGACACGGACACGGACACGCTGCCCGCGATCGAGGCCGGGGCGACCGGTTACCTCCTGAAGGACGCGCCGCGCGAGGAGCTGTTCACCGCGGTCCGCGCGGCGGCGGAGGGGCGTACGGTGCTGTCGCCGGCGGTCGCGACGCGGCTGGTCACACGGGTCCGGGCGCCTGCGGCGGCGTCCTCGCGCGCGACGGAGTCGCTGTCCGCCCGCGAGCGGGAGGTGCTGGAGCTGGTGGCGCGCGGTACGTCCAACCGCGAGATCGCGGCGGAACTCTTCATCAGCGAGGCGACGGTGAAGACGCATCTGACGCATGTCTACGCCAAGTTGGGCGCGAAGGATCGCGCGGCGGCGGTGGCGACGGCGTACGAGCGCGGCATCCTCGGCCGAGGATGACCGCGAAATTCTTCCGCGACGTCCCCTTCGGGGTGGTTGGTGCGACGGTCCCGTTGTGGGTCGTCCGTGAGGTGCGCTCTCCGGGTGGGTTGCGCGACGACCGGGGGCACGTTGCCTGTGGCGTGAGCGTCACAAGCTTTTCCCGCCCCTTCGGGGCGGGGGTTGGGTGGTGTTTGTGCGCCCGGTGGGTGCGGGGTGTCGGTGCCGCACCGGGGTACCTCCTCGGCGGCGCACGTGCACGTGGTGTGTTCGGCTTTCTCGCCGTCTCGTG
>NZ_JBPQTV010000446.1:0-4258 GCF_051386515.1 Streptomyces sp. URMC 123
GCCCCGATCCGGGGGAGCGGATCGGGGCCCCGTACCGTGGGGACGTGTACCGGTTCCTGTTGACCCCCCGCTGGTGGGCCATCAACCTCTTCCTCGTCCTCGGCGTGCCCTTCTGCCTTTACATGGGCTCCTGGCAGCTCGGCCGCTTCGAGGACCGCGTGGAGTCCCACCAGTCCCAGCAGAAGTCCCAGGACACGAAGGAACGGGCCGGCGCGAAACCGCTCGCCGAGCTCCTTCCGGTGACCAAGGAGACCTCCGGCCGGATCGCCTCGGCGACCGGCCGGTACGACGCCGCCGCCCAGTACCTCGTGCCCGAGCGCCGGCTGGACGACCGGGACGGCTTCTACGTCGTCACCCTGTTCCGGACCGAGGGCGGGACCGCCCTGCCGGTCGTCCGCGGCTGGCTGCCCGGCGACGCGAGCGCGGCCCAGGCGGCCGGCACCGTACCGGCGCCGCCCCAGGGCACCCGTACCGTCACCGGAGCCCTCCAGGTCTCGGAGAGCAAGGGCACCGGCGGCGGCTCCGCGCTCCCCGCCGGGCAGCTCGGCGTCATCAGCGCCGCCTCGCTGGTCAACCTCGTCCCGTACCAGGTGTACGACGCCTGGATCACCCTCGGCGAGACCACCGACGGGCTGCGCCCCGTGCCGCCCGCGGCGGCGCCCGGCAGCGGCCTGGACCTCAAGGCGTTCCAGAACCTCGGCTACACCGGCGAGTGGTTCGTCTTCTCCGCCTTCGCGATCTTCATGTGGTTCCGGCTGGTCCGCCGGGAGGTGGAGGCCCAGCGCGATCTCGCCCTGGGCCTCCCCCCGGAGGGCACTCAGCCGCCCGCCACCACCGGCGCCACCCCGGCGGCCTCCGCGTCCGCGTCCGCCTCCGCCGTGGCCACCGCCGCCGAAGGCGACACCGCACCCGAAGCCGAAGCCGCCGCCGGCACCGACGCCGTACCCGGCAAGTAGCGCATCGCGAAGTCGATCTCCATCCGGAGCTGCTTGATCCGCTCGTCCACGACGAGCGACCCGTGCCCCGCGTCGTAGCGGTACACCTCGTGCGGCACGCCCCGCTCCGCCAGCGCCCGCACATAGTTCTCCACCTGGCGGATCGGGCAGCGCGGGTCGTTCACCCCCGCCGAGATGTACACCGGCGCCCGCACCCGGTCCACGTGCGTCAGCGGCGAGGACGCCGCGTACCGCTCCGGAACCTCCTCCGGCGAGCCGCCGAAGAGCGTCCGGTCCATCGCCTTCAGCGCCTCCATCTCGTCGTGGTACGCCGTGACGTAGTCCGCGACCGGCACCGCCGCCAGGCCCAGCGACCACGCGTCGGGCTGGACACCGAGCCCCAGCAGCGTCAGATAGCCGCCCCAGGAGCCGCCGGCCAGCACCAGCCGCCGCGGGTCCGCCAGGCCGGAGGCGATCGCCCACTCGCGGACCGCCGCGATGTCCTCCAGCTCGATCAGCCCCACCCGGTGCTTGAGCGCGTCCGTCCACTCCCGGCCGTACCCCGTCGAACCGCGGTAGTTGACCCGGACCACCGCGAAGCCGTGGTCCACCCAGGCCGCCGGGCCGGACGCGAACGCGTCGCTGTCGTGCCAGGTCGGCCCGCCGTGGATGTCGAACACCGTGGGGAAGGGGCCGTCGCCCGCCGGCCGCTGCACCAGCGCGTGCACCCGCCCGCCCGGGCCGTCCACCCACACGTCCTCCACCGGCACCGACGGCGGGGCCGTGAAGCCCGGCGCGTCGAGGACCCGCCGCCCGGTCGTGGAGCGCACCTCCGGCGGCAGCGCCGCCGACGACCACAGATACTCCACCGAGCCGTCGGGGCGGGCCGTGGCCCCCGAGACCGTGCCGGCCGGGGTCTCCACCCGGGTCAGCAGGCCGGACCCCAGGTCGTACCGCCACAGCTCGCTGCGGGCCTCGAAGCTGTGCTCGATCAGCAGCGCGCCGCCGTCCGGGTACCACTCCGCCTGGACGTCGCCCGGCAGCTCGATCGCCGGCTCGCTCACCTCGCCCGTCAGCGGGTCCCACAGCATCGGCTCCCAGCGGCCGCGCCGCTGGTGGCCGACGAGCAGCCGGGTGTCGCCCGGGACCGGCGCGAACCCCAGGACCGAGAGCCCCAGCTCGCGCGTGCCGCCCTCGGTGTCGTCCAGCTCGGCGACCGGCCGCCCGTCGAGGGTCACCACGCGCACCGAGGAGTGCAGCGCGTCACCGTGCTCGGTGTGCTCGATGGCGAGCAGCGACCCGTCGTACGACAGGTCCCCCACTCCCGCGGACTCGGGGTGGCGGTAGATCTCCACCGCCGCCGCGGCGCCGGGCCGCAGCACGTGCAGCGTCGAGCCCTCCTCGTCCGTGGACCGCCCGACGATGGCCGTGCCGTCCCGGCCGAGGGCCAGGCCCGCGGGGTACGAGGGGGCCAGGCCGGGCACCGCCGGTACGTCCGGCCCGCCGCCGAACGGCTGCCGCAGCCAGACGCCGAACTCGTCCCCGTCCGTGTCGTCGAACCACCAGATCCACTCGCCGTCCGGGGACAGCACGCCGTCCGTCGTGCCGTTCGGCCGGTCCGTCACCCGGCGCTGCTCACCGGTGATCCGGTCCCAGGCGTACAGCTCGAAGGTGCCCGTGGCGTTCGACACGAACAGCGATCGGTGGGGCGCGTCCTCCGCCCAGTCGGGCAGCCCGACCCGCGGGGCCCGGAAGCGGAGCTCCCAGTCCGGCATGCCCTCCAGGCCGCGGGGGCGGGGCTGGGTGCCCGGCGTGGCTCCTGTGGTGGTATCGCTCATGGCCCCCATTCTGCGCCGTACGGGCGATATTCGGGTGGCGGGGCCCCCAGCCTGTGGATAACGTGCGACCCGTGCATCCACCGACCGCCCCCGCCGGCGACCGCGGCCCGGTCCCCGACGACGCTCCCGGCGGTGCCTCCGACGCCGCTCCCGACGGCCTTTCCGACGACTGGGACGCGTGGCGCGAGGCCAACCGCGCGCGCTGGGACGAGCGGGTCCCCCTGCACATGGCCAGCGCGTTCTACGACCTCGACGCCTTCCGCGCCGGCAAGGACACCCTGCGCGACTTCGAGGTCGCGGAGGTCGGCGACGTCACCGGCCGCTCGCTGCTCCACCTCCAGTGCCACATCGGCCTGGACACGCTCTCCTGGGCGCGCCGGGGCGCCGCGTCCGTGGTCGGCCTGGACTTCTCCGAGCCGGCTGTCGAGGCCGCCCGGGACCTCGCCGCGGAGCTCGGCCTCACCCCGGACCGCGCCGCGTTCGTCGCGGCCGATGTGTACGACGCGGTCGAGGCCGTCCCCGACACCGCGTACGACATCGTCTACACCGGGGTCGGCGCGCTCTGCTGGCTGCCCGACATCCGGCGCTGGGCGGAGACGGCCGCCTCCCTCGTCGCCCCCGGCGGCTTCCTCTACCTCTCCGAGATCCACCCCGTCGCGGACATGCTCGACGAGGAGACCGGCACCCGCGTCACGTACGACTACTTCAGCCGCGAGCCGTGGATCGACGACACCCCCGGCAGTTACGCGGACGCCGACGCCGCCACGGTCCACAACCGGAGCGTCAGCTGGCAGCACCCCGTCGGCGACGTGGTGTCGGCGCTCGCCGGGGCGGGGCTGCGCGTCGACTTCCTGCACGAGCACGACGTGACGGTGTTCAAGCGCTACGCGGAGCTGGAGGAGCGGGACGGGTACTTCCGCTTCGCGGGGGACCGGCCCCGCGTGCCCCTGATGTACTCGCTGCGGGCATCGCGGGTCTGACACGCGTCACGGGCGGCTGCGGGCGTCGCGGATCTGACGCGCGTCACGGGCGGCTGCGGGCGGCCCGATCTGACGTGCGTCACGGGCGGCCGGGTCCGACGCACGGTCCTGGGCCTCCCGGGCCTTTCCGGGACCCGGCGCCGAGGCACTGATGATCAGACGCGCAGTTGCTGCACCCGCTGATGCGTGTGCGACTCGATGTCCTGAGCGGCGGTGTGCACCAGCTGATGGGTGAGGTCCGACAGGGCCCGGGCCGCGGCCAGCTCGTCGCCGATCGCCGGTACGTTCTCGTCGGCGGGGTTGCAGCGGGCGCTGCCCTCGCCGACCAGGTGATCGGGGGCCTTGCCGGTCAGCCGGGCCTCCGCCCGTACGTCTCTGCCCTCCTCGGTGATGGCCACCTCGACGGTCCACGTCTTGGAAGCAGTCATGGGAAACCCTCCTCGAGCGAGTCCGGCGTCTTTCATTCTCACGCCGCTGCCGGGGCCCCGCACGATGGGCGGGGCCC
>NZ_JBPQTV010000447.1:0-4246 GCF_051386515.1 Streptomyces sp. URMC 123
GCTCTCGCGCGCGGGGGCGGTGGGCGTGGGTCGGGTTCGGGTTCCCATGGTTCGGGTTCCGGGGGTTCCGCTTCCGGTCCGGCTTCGGTTCCGGCCGCTGGTCTCGGTGGCGGGCTCGACCTCGGCGCCGCCTGGACGGCGCCCGTCGAGATCGCCCCGGGCCTCGCCGCGGCCCGGATCGACCCGGCCGAACACGTCCGCCGCGAGCTGCTCGCCCTCCAGGACCGCGGCTCCGCCGCCCTCGACCTGCTCGGGGCGGCGCCGCTGGACCGCGAGGAGCTCACCGAACTGCCGGGCGCGCCGCAGCTCGCGCTGCTCCGGGCGCTGCGCGCGCTCGACGCCCCCGGTTCCCCGGGCTCCCCGGCCACCGGGCCCGAGGTCGTCGTCATCGACCTGCCGCCCCTCGTCGACGCCCTGACCCTGCTCGCCCTGCCCGAGCAGCTCCGCCGCTATCTGCGCCGGCTGCTGCCCCCCGAGCGGCGCGCCGGCCGCACCCTGCGGCCGATGCTCGCCCAGCTCGCGGGGATGGCGGCCCCCATCGACTGGCTGTACGAGACCGCCACCCGCTGGGAGGAGGACCTCGCCGCCGCCCAAGCCGTCGTCGACTCCGCCGACACCACCGTGCGGCTCGTGGTCGAGCCCGGCCCGGCCGGCGTCGACCTGCTGCGCGCCGCCCGCGCCGGCCTCGGGCTGTACGGGCACCGGGTGGACGCCGTCGTCGCCAACCGCGTGCTGCCCACCGGCTCCACCGACCCGTGGACCGCCGCGCTCTCCGGACAGCAGCAGATCGCGCTCAAGGAACTGGCCGAGGAGTACGGGGGCGCCGGCGCGGCCGGGGGCTCCGGTGAGGCCGGTGGCCCCGCGGGCTCGGACGGCTCCGGTGGTGAAGCGGGCGGTGGGTCGCCGGACGAGCCGCCGGCCCCACCCGGGCTGTACGAGGTGCCGCACCTCGGGCGCGATCCGCGCGGGCTCGACGACCTGGCCGCGCTGGCCGGTCTCGCCACGACCGCCGCCTCCGGCGCCCCGGCCCTGGCACGTGGAGGACCGGCTCGCCGACGACGGCCTGCTGATCTGGCACCTGCCGCTGCCCGGCGCCCGCCGGGGCGATCTCGACCTCGTCCGCAGGGGCGACGAACTCGTCGTCGCCGTGGGCCCCTTCCGCCGAATACTCCCGCTGCCGTCCGCGCTGCGCCGCTGCACGGTCTCCGGCGCCGGCCTCGCCGACGGCGTCCTCAGGGTCCGCTTCGCGCCCGACCCGGCGCTCTGGCCCCGTACGGCCGGAGGGGCCGCGCGGTGAGGCCCGGCGCGGCGAGCGTGGTGTGGCCGGGTGCGGTGAGCGTGGTGAGGCCCGGCGCGGTGCGCGCGGTGAGGCCCGGCGCGGTGCCGAAACCCGTCCCGCAGGCCCGCCGCGTCGCGGACGCGGTTCGCCCATTCGGGTAACGTCGAAGGCGACCCCTCCCCGGACGCCGTGTCCGGGAGGTGCCCCACAGCGCCGAATCCGCCTCAGGAGTCCCGCCATGAGCGAAGCCACCGAGCGCCCCCTCGACGACTCCGTGGACGCCGACGCCTGGGCGCGCGCGTGCGCGGAGGACCTCGCCGCCGAGCGCGACCGCCGCCGCGGCCGGCCCGCCGGCGAGCCCGGCAGCGCCGCCGACGAGCTGCGCAAGCTCGTCGACGCCGTCGCCGACAAGCTCTCCGCCTTCCAGGCGCCCCTCGCGGGCGCCGTCGCCCAGGACGCCGTGCGCCAGTTCGTCGACCGGGCCAAGGCCGCCGTCGAGCCCGTGATCGAGCGCAATCCCCAGGTCTTCGACCACCTCGCGGCCGCCGGTACGGAGCTGATGGCCGCGTATCGGGCGGCGGTCACCGGGTCCGCCGCCGGTACGGGCGCCGGCTCCGACGCCGCCGCCGGTGCCGCCGACACCACCGGTGACGCCGGTGCGGAGCGCCGCCGGGGCGAGGGGGCCGACGGGCCGTCCGGGCCCGGCCCGGACGAGCGGCGCGACGGCCCCGCCGACAGCGGCCGCATCGACCTCGACTGACCGGGCCCGACCTCCACCGACCTCCGTCGACCCCGGTCGACCGCCCTTGGGAGGCGGCCCCGATCGAGCGGCGAGCACCGACCGAGCCGGGCCCGAGCGGGCAGGTCCCTACTGCCCTTGGGCGGGGTGCGCCTCCGGTACGGTGGGCCGCAGCGGGGTTCGACCGAAAAACTGAGGAAACAATGGGACTCACCATCGGCGTCGACATCGGCGGCACCAAGATCGCGGCCGGCGTGGTCGACGAAGAGGGCTCGATTCTCGAGACCTGCAAGGTGCCCACGCCGCCCACGCCCGAGGGCGTCATCGACGCGATCGCCGACGCGGTGCGCACCGTCAGCACCGGCCACCAGGTCGAGGCCGTCGGCATCGGCGCGGCCGGCTACGTCGACGACAAGCGCGCCACGGTCCTCTTCGCGCCGAACATCAACTGGCGCCACGAGGCGCTCAAGGACAAGGTCGAGCAGCGCGTCGGGATGCCCGTCGTCGTCGAGAACGACGCGAACGCCGCCGCGTGGGGCGAGTACAAGTTCGGCGCGGGCCAGGGCCACGACGACGTCATCTGCATCACCCTCGGCACGGGCCTCGGCGGCGGCATCATCATCGGCAACAAGCTGCGCCGCGGGCGGTTCGGCGTCGCCGGCGAGTTCGGCCACATCCGGGTCGTCCCGGACGGCCTGCTGTGCGGGTGCGGCAGCCAGGGCTGCTGGGAGCAGTACGCGTCCGGGCGCGCGCTCGTCCGCTACGCGCGGCAGCGGGCCCAGGCCACGCCGGACTCGGCGCGCATCCTGCTCGCCCTCGGTGACGGTACGCCCGAGGGCGTCCAGGGCCGCCACGTCAGCGCGGCCGCGCGACAGGGCGACCCGGTGGCCATCGACTCCTTCCGCGAGCTGGCCCGCTGGGCCGGCGCCGGCCTCGCGGACCTCGCCTCGCTCTTCGACCCCTCGGCGTTCATCGTCGGCGGCGGCGTCTCGGACGAGGGCGACCTCGTGCTGGACCCGATCCGCAAGTCGTTCCGGCGCTGGCTGGTCGGCAGCCAGTGGCGGCCCCACGCGCAGGTGCTGGCCGCCCAGCTCGGCGGCAAGGCGGGCCTCGTCGGCGCGGCGGACCTGGCACGCCAAGGCTGACCCCCCGAGCCCTCGCTCCGCGAGGGCTCGGTCTTTTTCCGCGCAAGCGGTTGGTCATCCTCGCCCCGGGGCGGCCCACCCCGGCGGTGCCGAGCCGGTCTCAGGGCCGGGGGCCCGGCCCGTGCGGGCCTGAGTGTTGCGTCTGGTCGTGCGGCCCACTTCGTTCGCCGCGACGGTGGGGCGGGCCGGCGTCGCCAAGCCGGCCCACGGGCTCGGCAGAGCGTACGGCCCGTGGCAAGGTCTCCTCGCCCACAACCGGCCTCCGGCCGGGTGGGCCCACGCCCGCCGTGAGCAAGGGCCTTTCGCGCACCAGCCTGGCCCAACGCCACGCCCCGGCGGCGCTGCCGCCCGCAACCCCGGCCCGGCGAGCGGGCAAATTCCTTTCCGCCGCGACGGCGACCAACGGAAACGGCGCGTCCCGGCGGTGCCGAGCCGGCCCCCCGGGCCGGGGCCAGCTCGTGTTGGCCTGAGCGCCAGGGCCTGCGCCGCGGCCCCGGCCCGCAGGCTTCGCCGCGCATGTGGCTTTCGGTGCCTCACCCGGCCTCCGGCCTGGGTGGCCGCGCCTCGGCCGTGCGGCGGCAAAACCGGCAACGGCACGCCCCGGCGTCGCCGGCGGGCCTCCCGGCCGGGGCTGGGGGCCCCGGCCCGGGGAGCGGGCGAAATTCTTTCCGCCGCAGCGGCGAGCAACGGAAATGGCGCGTTCCGGCGGTGCCGAGCCGGCCCCCCGGGCCGGGGGCCAGCTCGTGTTGGCCTGAGCGCTGGGTCTGGCCGTGCGGCGCCCTTTGTCCGCCGACCGGCGTCGCGACTTTGGGCCGCAGGCTTCGCCGCGCGTGCGGCTTTCGGCGCCTCACCCCGGCCTTCGGCCGGGGTGGCCGCGCCTCGGCTCTGCAGCGGCAAGTCCGGGAACGGCACGCCCCGGCGTTGCCGGTGGGCTCCCGGCCGGGGCCGGGGGGCCCGGCCCGCGGAGCGGGCAGAAATCTTTCCGCCGCGGCGAGCAACGCAAACGGCGCGTTTCGGCGGTGCCGAATTTGCCTCGGGGCGGGGCCCAGGCTGTGAGGCGGCGAGTCTGCGTCGCGACCCTGG
>NZ_JBPQTV010000448.1:0-4227 GCF_051386515.1 Streptomyces sp. URMC 123
GCGGGGGTCCGAGAGAAGGGGTGGGGCCGCACTCCCGGGTGAAGGGGGCATTGCGCTCCGGGCCCGCCTGGGGCATGCTCCCGGGACAGCCGCAGCAGCGGCTGTCGCCGCGGCTCCGGGCCCTCACCCACTCAGATGGGCTCTGGGCAGGCGGGGAGTGTCGCCGTACCCTTGGGGGTAAGGGCTTGGGAAGATGATTCCCGGACATGACACCCGGGCAGCCGGGCGTCGCCCCGGGCAATGAGGCCAGCCGCTTCGACCCCGCTCCGCCGTCAACCGTCGTTCCCTCCCAAGAGGACTTCCTTCGCCGAGACTCCGATGGCCGGACACGAAATCCCCGAACCCGCGGACCGCAGCAAGCAGGTCGCCGATCCCACGGCGCCCCTCGACGCGGCGGAAGAGAAACGCCACTCCTGCGACCCGGCGTTCCAGCACGGCGTCGTCGTCGGCTTCGACGGCTCCACCTCCAGTGAGCGCGCCCTCGCCTACGCCATCGGCATGGCCCGGCGGTCCGGCTCCGGTCTGATCATCGTTCACGTGGCCAACCGGCTGCCGACGACTGTCTGGGCCGGCTGCGAGCCGCCGGTCTTCGTCGACGTCCCGGATCACCGCACGGAGGTGCTCGGCCTCGAGCTGGCCTGTGCGGACTACCTCTCCGAGGTGCCGTGGATTCTGGTCGAGCGCGGCGGGGACATCTGCCACGAACTCGAAGAGGTCGGCCGCGAGTACTGCGCCGACGCGATCGTGGTCGGCTCCACGCACGGGCTGGTCGGGCGCATTTTCGGCTCGGTCGCCGGGCGGCTGGCCCGGCGGGCCCAGCGGCCGGTCGTCGTCATTCCCTGAGACCCGGCGCGGCCCCGCGGTCACCTCGCCCGTGCCTGCGCTCCATGCCCCGGGGCCGCCACGCCCGCGGCCGGCGCTCCGTGCCCCCGGCCCGTCGCGTCGGTCAACTTCCCTGGCCCAGGGGTGAGTTGGCGTCAAGTTTTCTTGACAGTCGACAAATCTACTCGTGCGTAGAGGTGGATTGTGCATTTGTGACGGGTACAGCCTCGTACAACTGCACAGGAAGGAGCCCGTCGTGGACAACGAAGTCTTCGCGGGACGCCGGGCGGGAGCCGCCGGGCCGGGAGGGGACGCCTCGGCGCTCGGGTTGCTGGCCCTCGGGCTGACACTGCTGGCGTTCGGCCTGTTCCACGCCGACGTCATCGACGGCGTGACGGCCCAGGACGCCTCGGCGCTCGCCCTGTTCGTCGGCGGGGTCACTCTCTTCGTCGCCGGCCTGTGGGAGCTGCGCGGCGGCGCGGTCCCCACGGGGACGGCGTTCACCGCGCTCGGCGCCTTCTGGTTCACCTGGGGCACCGGCGTCGGGGAGGCCCGGGTGAGCGACCACGCCCAGGGGCTCTTCCTGCTGCTGTGGGCGCTGCTGGCGCTCAGCCTCACCCTCGCGGCCTGGGGCTGGGGGCCGGTCGCACGGGTGGTTTTCGGACTGCTTTTCGTGGCGCTGGTCCTGCTGGCCGTCGCGCGCTTCGTGGACAGCGCCGAACCGGCCCGGATCGCGGGCTGGATCGCCGTGGTGAGCGGCGCCGCGGCCTGGTACGGGGCGACGGCCCGGCTCGCCAACGCGGGCTTCGGCCGGAGCGTGCTGCCGCTCGGGAGGTGACGGTTCCCGGCAGGCAGCGTCCGCAGCCGGCGTCGTGGGCGACGCCGGCTCGAAGGAGGTGACCCCCCGCGCGCTTGGTGGCACGCGCGGGGGGTCACCCATGGGTACGGTCGGGGACAGGCGCCCGTACCCGGTGGCGCCCCCGAAGTCACCCCTGGGTTCCCCCCGGAGGGCGCCGGCTGGGGGCCGTCACTCGACGGTGACGGACTTGGCCAGGTTGCGCGGCTTGTCGATGTCCCGGCCCATCGCCTTGGCCGTGTAGTACGCGAAGAGCTGGAGCGGGATGCCCATGAGGATGGCGTCCAGCTCGTCCTCGTTCTTCGGCACCACGATGGTGTGGTCGGCCTTCTCCTGCTCCTGGTGCGCGACGGCGAGGATGCGGCCGCTGCGGGCCTTGATCTCCTCCAGCGCGGCGCGGTTCTTCTCCAGCAGGTCGTCGTCCGGGACGATCGCGACCGTCGGCATCGCCGGCTCGATGAGCGCCAGCGGGCCGTGCTTCAGCTCGGAGGCCGGGTAGGCCTCGGCGTGGATGTACGAGACCTCCTTGAGCTTCAGCGAGGCCTCGCGGGCGACGGGGTAGCCGCGCACCCGGCCGATGAACATCATCGACTTGGCCTCCGCGTACTCCATGGCCAGCTTCTCGATCTGCGCCTCGTTCTCGAGGATCTCGGCGATCTGGGCGGGCAGCTTGCGCAGGCCCGCGATGATCCGCTTGCCGTCGGCGACGGACAGGTCGCGGGTGCGGCCCAGGTGCAGGGCGAGCAGGCCGAAGGAGACCACCATGTTGGTGAAGCACTTGGTGGAGACGACGCAGACCTCGGGGCCGGCGTGGACGTAGATGCCGCCGTCGGTCTCCCGGGCGATCGCCGAGCCGACCACGTTCACCAGGCCCAGCACGCGGGCGCCCTTGCGCTTGAGCTCCTGGACGGCGGCGAGCACGTCGTAGGTCTCACCGGACTGGGACACCGCGATGTAGAGGGTGTCGGGGTCGACGACCGGGTTGCGGTAGCGGAACTCGGAGGCCGGCTCGGCGTCCGCGGGGATGCGGGCCAGCTCCTCGATCATCTGGGCGCCGATCTGACCGGCGTGGTACGAGGTGCCGCAGCCGAGGATCTTCACCCGGCGCACGGCGCGGGCGTCGCGGGCGTCCAGGTTCAGCCCGCCCAGGTGCACGGTGGAGAAGCGGTCGTCGATCCGGCCGCGCAGCGCGCGGTCCACGGCGTCGGCCTGCTCGTGGATCTCCTTGTGCATGTACGTGTCGTGGCCGCCCATGTCGTACGACTCGGCCTCCCACTCGACGGTGGTCGGCTGGGTCGAGGTGGTGGAGCCCTCGGTGGTGTACGTGCGGTAGTCGTCGGCCTTGAGGGTGGCCATCTCGCCGTCGTCGAGGGTGACGACCTGGCGGGTGTGGCTGACCAGGGCGGCGACGTCGGAGGAGACGAACATCTCCTTCTCGCCTATGCCCAGCACGACGGGGGAGCCGTTGCGGGCCACGACGATGCGGTCCGGGAAGTCGGCGTGCAGCACGGCGATGCCGTAGGTGCCCTCGATGTGCCGCAGCGCCTCGCGGACCTTCTCCTCCAGCGTGTCGGCCTGGGAGCGGCCGATGAGGTGGGCGAGCACCTCGGTGTCGGTGTCGGAGGCGAACGCGATGCCGTCGGCCGTCAGCCTGGCGCGCAGCTCGGAGGCGTTGTCGATGATGCCGTTGTGGACGACGGCGACCTTCTCGTCGGCGTCCAGGTGCGGGTGGGCGTTGACGTCGTTCGGCGCGCCGTGGGTGGCCCAGCGGGTGTGGGCGATGCCGGTGGTGCCGTTGAAGCGCTTGGGCAGGCGGGACTCGAGCTCGCGGACCCGGCCCTTGGCCTTGGCGGTCTTCAGGCCGCCGGCCTTGCCGCCGGCGTGCAGGGCGATGCCGGCGGAGTCGTACCCGCGGTACTCCAGGCGCTGGAGGCCCTCCAGGAGCAGCGGTGCCACATCGCGCTTACCGATATATCCGACGATTCCGCACATGTGGTGCGTCCCTCCCGTGGTGCTGAATGGTTCCGAAGGCTGTGGGCTCGGTCGTGTTCGGGGCGCGCGGCGTGGCGCGGCTTCCCGATCGACGGTGATCAGCCGTAGACGATGCGGCGCAGCTGGCGCAGCGAGAGCTCCGGTGGCGCCACCGCGCGGTGCGGCAGCTCGGCCGTGATCCGCTCGAAGATGTCCGCGTTGGTCATCCCCCGCGACTGCAGTTCGCGGTGGCGCCGGCGGACGAACTCCTCGACCGTCTCGTCGAAGAACGCCAGCACGTCCAGCACCACCCGGGCGGCCTCGCCGCGCTGGAGCGGCGTGGTGCGAACCAGGTGGTCGACGAGGTCGTCGTGGGTCGTGGGGCGATCGAGCACCCGTTGATACTGCGGGTCGGGGAGAAGTTTCGCAAGAATCCTGCCCGAAATCGGGCAGGATCTTGGAATTGAAGGTGTGGGGAGGGTGGAGGCCGAGGCTCCGGAGGCCGGGGCCGCCGGGGCCGGCCGCCGTGGGCCGGCCGCCGGGGGCGGCGGCGCGGGCGCCAGGGCGGCGCCGCCCCC
>NZ_JBPQTV010000449.1:0-4226 GCF_051386515.1 Streptomyces sp. URMC 123
GCGGTGCGGCTGCCGCTGTCGACGATGGGGCTGCTGCAGTATCTGGCGCCGACGTTCCAGTTCGTCCTCGGCGTCGCCGTGTTCCACGAGGCGATGCCGCCGGAGCGGTGGGCGGGCTTCGCCCTGGTGTGGCTGGCGCTCGCGCTGCTGACCTGGGACGCGCTGCGGACGGCGCGCCGCGCGCGGGGTGCCCTGCGGGCGGCGTCGGCGAAGGCGGGCGCGTCGGCGGACCGCGCGGGCCCCACGGGGGCGGGTGCGGGTGCGGGTACGGGTGTGGCGACGACGGCCGCGAGCAGTGCCGCGAACCCGGCGGCGGAGGCCCCGGGCCCGGCGCCGCGCCCGTAAGGCTCCCGGCCCGTGAGGTCGCCCACCCCCGGCCCGCATAAGGCCTACGGGAGCGGCCGGCCGCCCGAGGCCGGGCCCGGCTGCGCGGCGCGCAGGCCGGCCGCCCAGTTGCGGAACTCGGCGGTGGTGACCGCCTCGGTCTCCTCCAGCAACCACCGGCGGGCGCCCTCGGCCATCCCGTGCTCCCGGCAGGGGTTCGCCCCCGCAGGCGTTCACCCCGCCGGGTAGGTGGTCAGGGGGCGCCGGGCGCCGCCGTTACGATCGCCCCCCCCTGAAGCCACCCTCCGTCGCGTGCGGTGTGCCCCCCGCGCGGGCCGTCACCCGGTACGTGTCCGCCGTGGCGGCGCGCTCGCCCTCCGCGTGGTTGTACTGGCCGGCGAAGACATGGCGCCCCGGGGGGACGGTGCGGCCCGGTTTGAGGGCCCAGCGGTAGCGCAGGACGCCGCCCTCCTCGCGTACCGAGACGTCGAAGTCCTCGGCCGGCCGGGTCTGCCAGTGGCCCGTGGTCGCCACACCGTCGGTCCGCGCGACGCGCAGTTCGACGACGAGCGCGGTCAGCGGCTCCCCGGCCTCGACGGTGAGGTTGCTCTGCGCCCAGTAGGCGTTGCTGTGCGGGTCGACGGCGCCCTCCGCCCGGAGCACCCGGCCGCCGTCGGGGCGCGTGCCGGCGGTCGGCGCCGACGGCCCGGGAGCGGCCGGGGCGTGCGCGGTGGCGCCCGGGGCCACCGGCCGGTGCGCGTGGTCCCGTACGGTGGCGGCGACCCCGTACCCCGCCACGGCGACGACCCCCGTCACGGCCAGGGCCGCGAGGGCGATCCGCGGCGAGGCCGGGGCCGTACGGCGGCGGGCGCGCGCGGCGCCGGCCTCCCTCGGCGCCGCCATGCCGTGCCGGACCCGCGCGAGCATGCGGGCACGGTCGGGCCGGTGGGCCTCGGCGGCCCTCCGCAGTTCCGCCTTCACGTCGTCGTTCATCGCGTCCTCCTCGCCACCAGCTCGCCGGCGGCACGCCCGCCGAGCAGCCGCTCCAGTTCGGCCATGCCCCTGGACGTCTGACTCTTGACCGTCCCCACCGAGACCCCCAGCGCCAGGGCGGTCTCCTTCTCGGACAGGTCGAGCGCGTGCCGCAGGACGACACAGGCGCGCTTGCGGAAGGGCAGCCGCGCGAGTGCCTGGCGCACATCGACGACGGCGGCCAGGTCCGGGGCGTCCGCCCACGCCGGACGGTTCGACCAGAACAGCGCGACGCGGCGGCGTTCCCGCACGGCGCTGCGGACGCGGCGGCGCGCCATGTTGGCCACCACGCCCCGGGCGTACGCCGCCGGGTGCTCGGCGGTCCGCAGGCGGTCCCAGCGGTGCCAGAGGGCCACCAGCGCCTCGGCGGCGAGGTCGTCGGCGCCGTCCGCCTCACCGGTCAGGAGGTGGGCGAAGCGGGCGAGTTCCCGGTAGTGGAGCTCGAAGAACTCGTGGAACTCCGCGGAAGCGTCGGAGACGGCCATGTCCGAGGGTCTCTCCTTGGGGGTGCGGGAGGGCGGGGCCGATGGCTCAGTGGGCGCGCGGTCGTGCGGTCGTGGCCGTGCGGTCGCCCTACGGGAGCGTCCCCGCGGATGTGAGCAGGCCCGCGCCCGCGGTCCGCGGCAGCGTGGCGGGCAGGCCGGCGGCACTCGGTTCGCGGCCGGTGGTCAGGGCGGGCCTCCAGTCCGCGGTGGGCTTGATCCGCTTCTTCGGGTGGGCCGCGTTGTGGGCACCCACCAGGTCGGTCTCGGCGCCGTTGACCAGGTTGCCGCTGCCCGCGAACGCGCCCGTGCCGTCACCGCTCAGTATCTGCGCGACCTTGCGGTCCTTCGACAGCACCCAGTGGTTGGCCTCGGCCACCACCTGCGCACCGGCACGAGTGTTGACGCTGTACTGGTGGGTGTAGCCGTTGCGCGGGGCGGTCAGGAAGAGGTTGTTGTAGAGGTGGGTCCGGCCGACGCGGACCAGCGGGGCCCGCTGGGTGACGCCCTCGAAGACGTTGTGGTGCAGGGTGACGCGCAGCTTGGTGTCCTTGTCGCTGCTGCCGATCAGCATGGTCTTGTCGTGGTCGCTGAACCGGTTGTACGAGACGGTGACCAGGTCGGAGGCGTTGGTGATGTCCAGGGCGCCGTCGTGGACCTGGTACTCGCGCCCGTAGTGGCGCGGGTTGGCGCGGTCGAGGCCGGGGCTGTCGGTGAAGGTGTTGTGGTCGGCCCAGACGTGCGTGGCGCCGCGCAGGCTGACCGCGTCGTAGGCGGAGTTCCAGTTGCCGTCCTCGCCGTCGGTGGGGTCCCACTGCGGGAAGCAGTCCCGGGTGTCGGCGAAGGTGAGGTTGCGGATGATGACGTCGTCGGCGCCCCGGACCTGGAGGCTGCCGCCCCGGATCGTCGCCCCGGTGCCGGGGAGGCCGACGATCGTGGTGCGGGAGGGGACGTCGAGAACGACCCGGGCGGCCTGCTCGGCCTGGGCCGCCGCACGTGCCTTCTCCTGCGCGCCGGACGGCCGCTTCGACCGTCCCCAGGTGGCCGGGTCGTATGCCTTCAGATAGGCGGCGGTCGAGTAGCCGGTGCCCGCCGCGTAGTCGTCACAGCGGAGCGGACGGCCGGCGTCGTCGGTGTTGGCGTCGATGACGCCCTTGACCTGGATGACGCGCGGCGCGCCGGCCGGCCCGGCGCGCAGGGCCGCGGCCAGTTGGGCGCGGGTGGTGACGGTGAAGAGGTGCGCCGGGTCGGCCGCGCTCCCGCCCTTGGTCCCGGCCCCCTCGGCGGCCCAGCCGTCACCGGCGCGCAGGGTGGCCCGGGCGAGGCCGGTGGGGGCCGCTCCGGCAGCGAGCGCCGCTCGGGCTTCGGGTGCGGCTTGGGCTTCGGGTGCGGCTTCCGCCGTGGGTGCCGAGGACACGAGGCTCAGGCAGGCGGCCGCGGCGAGGGCCGGGGCGACGACGGCCGCGTAGGCGCGGGCGCGCCGGGGGCGGCGGCGGTGGGGGGTGGGTGACATGAGCGTGCTTCCTTCCTGACGGGCCGACCGGTGGGGGCGCGGGTCGGCCGTGGCGGTGCGGCCGTGGTGCCGTGGCGGTGCGGCCGTGGGAGCCATGGGTGCCGTGGCGGTCGGCCGTGGCCGTGGCGCCGTACGGCGTGGCCGTGTCCCCGGTCGGTGCGCGGTTTCGGCGCACCCCCTTGTTGCCGCCGCACGGAAAAGGGTTGCTGTGACCCGCGGCACACCCGGGGCGGCGGGGCCCTTCGTACGCGGTCGGGGCGAGCCGCGCTCCCGGGCGCGGCCGGCTGTTCGGAGCGGCGGAACGCCGTGGCGCACGCGCTCGGCGAACCTCTGGATTCGCTCAAATGAAGATTCCCCCTCCCCTTACCGGTGGCAGAGTTCCGACGACGGGTGGACGGATGAGGGGCGGGTCGATGAACAGGGCCTCGGCGTCGAGGGCAAGGATCGCTGTCGCGGCAGGCCTCCTCGCGCTGGGCCTCCTCGCCGCCATCTCCCAGTGCGCGGGAGGGGACGCCTCCGGGCACCCGGCCGGGCGCCCCGCCAACGGCTCCCCCGCGGTGGCCCCCGCCTTCCGCGACGGCGAGGGCGACGCCTTGCCGCCGGTCACCACCGCTCCCTGAGAGCCGGTCGGCGCCCAAAGGCACGGGCCCCGCTGAGCGCGGGCCACGCCAACGCGCGCCGTCCCGCCGGCCCCGCGGCCCACGCGACGCGCCGCGCGCAACCACTTCAGGTCCATGTGACCGATATCCGTGACATCCAGTCCGGAATTCACCCTTGACTCGAAGTCAACGACATCCGACCATCATGCTCACGTCAATCAGCTCACGCTCCAACGCCCTGCGGCCCCTCACGCCGCAGGGCGTTGGAGCGTGAGC
>NZ_JBPQTV010000450.1:0-4225 GCF_051386515.1 Streptomyces sp. URMC 123
CGCTCGTGCCCGGCCCCCCGCCCCTGCCCGAGCGCGGGGGCCGGGGCGAGACGGGCCCGCGGCTCGACCCGCACCCGGACGGCACCCACCGACCGGCGCCGCGGCGGCCGAAGGGCTCGCGGCAGCCCGCGCCCGGCCGCGCGCGCGGCCGCCGCCGGCACCGCCGACGACCCCGCCGCCGCGGCCACGCGCGCGCCTCGCTCCGTACGGTTCATCGTCCCGCGCTCCCCGGGCTGGAGTGCCACAGCTTGCGGCCGGTCGCGGCGGGGGCGCCGGCGGGCCGGAGGTCGGCCCAGGGGTGCATCTCGTAGCCGGTGGGCATGCGGACCCGCCGGCCGCCCGTCGGATCGGCCGGAGCCCCGGCGCCCTCCGCGGCCGCGAGGCGGGCCGCGACCCGCTCCAGGCCGCCGGTGCGGCGGAGTTCGGCCAGCTCGGCGAGGTCCCACACGGCGGAGCCGACCACGCTGAGGCTGCGCGGCCCGCGGCGCTGCACCGTGCCGCGGACGAGCAGCAGCCAGGAGTGGAAGACGGTGTGCGCGCACCGCTCGTGGCTGTCGTCGAAGAAGGCCAGGTCGACCAGGCCCGTGCCGTCGTCGAGGGTGGTGAAGACGACCCGGCGGCCGGAGCGGACCGGCGGCGTCTGGGTGGCCGCCTTCGCGCCGGCGACCAGCACCGTCTCCCCCTGCCGGGCGGCGGCCAGCCGGCGCGCCGGAACGGCGCCCAACTCGTCCAGGAACGCGGCGTGATCGCGCATCAGATGCCGGGAGGCGTCCATGCCGAGCACGCTCAGCTCGGCCCCGAGCCGCTCGGCCGGGTCGAGGTCCGGCAGCCCGACGGGCTCCACGACGGCCCCGCCGCCCCGGCGCCCGGCGCGGGCCCCGGAACCGGAGCCGGACCGGGAACCGGAACCGGCCCCGGACCCGGCCCTCGGACCGGAACCGGAGTCGAAGCCGGGCTCCGCGTCGGGGCCGACGCCGTCGACCACCGCGTCCAGGGGCAGTTGCCCCGTCCGCACCGCACGGTCCCGGTGCGCCCGGTGCAGCTCGGCGATGTGCAGCAGCAGATCGCGCCGGTTGTCGCCGAACGCGTCGAGCGCGCCGACCCGGGCCAGCCGTTCGGCCACCGGCCGGGACGGCCGCGCCCGGCGCCACAGGTCCGCCAGCGAGGCGTACGGCTGCCCGGCCACCAGGCGCTCCGTCTCCGCCTCGCTGATGCCGTGGACATCACAGAGCGCCAGCCTTATGCCCCACTTGGCCCCTTTACCACCAGACTCCAGTTCGATTCGATAGGACGCGCCCGAGCGGTTCACATCCAGCGGCAGGATCGGCACCCCACGCCGCCGCGCGTCCGCCAGCAGCAGCCGCTTCGGGTACATCCCCGGGTCGTGGGTGAGCAGCCCCGCGTAGAAGGCGGCGGGGCGGTGCGCCTTCAGCCACGCCGACTGATAGGTGGGCACGGCGAAGGCCACCGCGTGCGCCTTGCAGAAGCCGTAGCTGCCGAACGCCTCGACGATCTCCCAGGTGCGCTCCAGCACCTCGGGGGGATAGCCGCGGCGGCCCGCGTGCTCGCGGAACCAGGCCCGCACCTGCCCCGGGCCCTCGGGGGCGGAGAGGGCGCGGCGCTTCTCGTCGGCCTCGCCCCGGCCGCAGCCGGTCATGATCCGCAGCACCTCGATGATCTGCTCGTGGAAGACGACCACGCCATAGGTCTCGCGGAGCGCCTCTTCCAGGTCCGGGTGCGGGTAGACGGCCGGCCGCCGCCCGTGCCGGGCCGCGATGAAGGGGTGGACCATGTCCGCCGCCACCGGGCCCGGCCGGAAGAGCGAGATGTCCACGACGAGGTCGTGGAAGGTGCGCGGCTGGAGCCGGCCGATCAGATCGCGCTGGCCGGGCGACTCGATCTGGAAGCAGCCGAGCGTCTCGGTGGACCGGATGAGGTCGTACGTGGCCGGATCGCCCGGCCGCACCTGCTCCGGGTCGTCCAGATCCAGCCGCTCCCCCGCCGCCCGTTCGATCTCGGCGACCGCGTGCGCCATCGCGGACTGCATGCGCACGCCCAGCACATCGAGCTTGAGCAGCCCCATCTCCTCCACGTCGTCCTTGTCGAACTGCGCCATGGGAAAGCCGTCACCACTGGCCACGACGGGCGTGCGGGCCCGCAGCGCGGCGTCGGAGAGCAGCACGCCGCAGGGGTGCATGGCGATCCCGCGCGGCAGCGCGTCGAGGGCCTCCACCAGCCCCCAGAACCTGGTGTTCCGGCCGTGCTCCGCGGCGACCCGGCGCAGCTCGGGCAGCTCCGCCAGGGCCGCGCGGGCGTCCCTGGCGCGAATGTGCGGGAACGCCTTGGCCAGCCGGTCGACCTCCCCGGGGTCCATGCCGAACGCCGCGCCCACGTCCCGTACGGCGTGCCGCACCCGATAGGTCTCGGGCATGGCGACCGTCGCGACGCGCTCGGCGCCGAAGCGGTCGAAGATCGCGCGATAGACGTCGAGCCGGCGGGCGGACTCGACGTCGATGTCGATGTCGGGCAGCACCCGCCGCTCCCGGGACAGGAACCGCTCCATCAGCAGGCCGTGTTCGACGGGGTCGGCGTGGGCGATGCCCAGGAGGTGGTTGACGAGCGAGCCCGCGCCGGAGCCGCGGGCGGCGACCCGGACGCCCAGCGCGCGGGCGTCGTCGACGACCTGCGCGACGGTGAGGAAGTACGACGCGAAGCCGTGGAAGGCGATGATGTCCAGCTCGGCGTGGAGCCGCTCCCAGCGCGTCCGGTCGCGGTCGTGGCCGCGCAGCACCATGGCGGCGGCGCAGCGGGAGCGCAGGGCGCGGTCGGCGGTGCGCCGGCCGGCGCCCACCAGGTGCGGCTCGGGGAAGTGGACGCTCCCCAGCCCCAGGTCGTCGGCCGGGTCGACCAGGCACGCGGCGGCGGTCCGCTCGGTCTCCGCCAGCAGCCGGTGGGCGGCGTCGCGCCGCCATCCGGCGGCCTCGGCGACCCGCTCCGCGACCCGGGCCATGTCCCGGGCGCCCTTCAGCCAGCCCTCGCCGCTGTCGAGCGTCTCCGGGCGGCGCGGGTCGACGGGCACGAGCCGGCGGGCGGAGTCCAGCACGTCGGCGACCGGCCCCTGGCCCTGGTCGGCGTAGCGCACGGCATTGGTCAGTACGGCGCGCACGCCCTGCTCCTCGGCGAAGCCGACCGTACGGGCGGCCAGCCGCAGCGAGCCGGGGCCGGTGCCGGGGCGGCCGTGGTGCACGGCCGCCAGCCGCAGCGCGTCACCGAAGATCTCCCGCCAGGGGGCGAGCAGCCGGGCGGCCCGGTCGGGGCGGCCCGCGGCGAGGGCCCGGCCCACCTCCGACTCCGGACCGAGCAGCGCGATCACTCCGGCGCCGGCCGACTCCTCCAGGTCCGCCCAGCCGAGGAGGGGGCGGTCCGCCCCCTGTGCGTGGGCGGCCGAAATCAATCGGCACAGGGTGGCCCAGCCGAGGGCTCCGTCCCGGGCGAGGAAGACCGTACGGGGGGCGGACTCGTCGATGAACGCGCCCCCGCGCACGGGGGTGCGGGGGCGGCCCCGCGGCGCGTCCGCTGTCGGCGCTCCCGGCTTTCCGGGCGTCTCCGGGCCGTGGCCGGCCATCGCCAGGCTGGTCCCGAAGAGCGGCCGTATCCCGGCGTTCTCGCAGGCCCGGGCGAACCGTACGGACCCGGCGAGGGTGTCCCGGTCGGCCAGCGCGAGGGCGTCCGCGCCGCGTTCCGCGGCGCGCGTGGCGAGGCGCTCCGGGTGGGCGGCGCCGTAGCGCAGGGAGAAGCCGGAGACGGTGTCCAGATGCGTGAATCCGGGCATCCACACCTCCTACGCTCCGCTCCGGACCGACGCTTTTTCGCCAACCTCGCTTCCACCATAAACCAATTTTCGAACGCCCGTACGAACGCGATTCCCTCTCGGGAATTACGCGCATTTCGGGCATTTCGCTTCCGTTGCGTCTCCGGCCTCCCGCCGGTTCGGCGTCCCCGACGCCCGGGTTGTCCCTGACGTGAACGCCACAAGCGGTTGCCCTCTTCGGGCTTGCGCGACGCCCCCCCTTCACGTTGCCTGTGACGTGAACGCCACGAGCGTTTGCCGCAGCCTTCGGGGACGAGCCCCCTTCCCAGCCCCGCAGGGACGGGCGCCTTCCCGCGCCGAAGGCGCGGGGCCTTTGCCCCGGCCTGCGGGCCGACCCCACTTCCCCCGCCCCGC
>NZ_JBPQTV010000451.1:0-4150 GCF_051386515.1 Streptomyces sp. URMC 123
GGTCGATGGCCAGGCACTCCTCCAGCAGCGCCCCGGAACAGCACCAGCCCGCCGCCTCCCCGGCCGCGGGCGGCGGGGAGACGACGGGCTGATCGCGTACCGGAGAACCGGCGAGGGTCGGCGCCTGGGCGCCACGCCCGCGGTGCGCGGGCGGCCCGTGACTAGCGGGCGTAGTACTCGACGACGAGCTGCTCGTCGCAGATCACCGGGATCTCCTTGCGGTTCGGCTCCCGGTCCAGGCGGAAGGCGAGCGCCTTCAGGTTGACCTGCAGGTAGCGCGGGGTCTCACCCTCGGGGGCGTAGCCACCCTCGCGAGCGACCTGGAAGGGGTGCTTCTCGCGGCTGCGCTCGCGGACCATGACGACGTCGTCCGGCTTGACCTTGAAGGACGGCTTGTCGACCTTCTTGCCGTTGACCTCGATGTGGCCGTGCACGACCATCTGGCGGGCCTGGTAGATGGTGCGGGCGATGCCGGAGCGCAGGACGAGGGCGTCCAGGCGGCACTCCAGCTCGACGATGAGGGCCTCACCGGTCTTGCCGGTCACCTTGCGGGCGCGGTCGTACGCACGGGCCAGCTGACGCTCGCTGATGTCGTACTGGGCGCGCAGCCGCTGCTTCTCGAGCAGACGGACCTTGTAGTCACTGTTCTGCTTGCGGCCGCGGCCGTGCTCGCCCGGCGGGTAGGGGCGGGCCTCGAAGTACTTGACGGCCTTCGGGGTCAGCGCGATGCCGAGCGCACGAGACTTCTTGACCTTGGGACGCGACTGGTTAGGCACGTTCTCCAGACCTCCATTGATAAGTTAGGTTAGGCTTACCTTACTCAAGGAGATCGCATGTCTCGTCCGGGGAACACCAGTCACATCACGGACAGCACGAAAGAGGCCGACGCTCTCGATGGCGCCGACGTGACGGAGGTCCGATCAGATCGTGGCCAGCCGCGTCCCAGCAGACTAGAAATCGCACGGATGCCGTCAGCAGCCGAGCGCACACGAACTCTCGTACAGAGTACATGCTCCGCGGTAGTGCTCATTCCCGGCATGGACGCGGCCTTCCCCGGCGCCCGCCCCGACCAGCTGATGCCGGAGGTGCGGAGCGTGGGCCCGGACGGCGAGGTCTTCCTCGTGCTGCCCGCGGACTCCCCGGCCGTACGGGCCGCCACGCACGCCCAGGACGACGAGCTGGCCGCCGTGCTGGAGCTCACGGACGTGGCGCCCGTCGCCGTCCCCCACCGCGTCCGGGGCCGGGCCCGGCTGGCGGGCTGGCTCACCTCCGTGCCCGAGGTGGCCGAGCCCGGGCGGATGCTGCTGCGGCTGGAGCTGGGCGAGGCGTACATCGAGGATCTGTGGGGCGCGGAGGCCGTGGAGCCGGAGGACTTCGCGCGGGCGTCCGCCGACCCCCTCGTCGAGCACGAGGCGGAGCTGCTCCAGCATCTGCACTCCGCGCACGCCGACCAGGTGCGGGGGCTGTGCGCGCTGCTCGGCGAGCACGGCGGCGAGCAGGCCCGGGACACCGGGCGTGCCGAGCATGCCGAGCCCGGCCGGGACACGGAGCACGGCGGGCTTTGGGGCCGGGACACCGGGGCGGCCGGGTCCGTCGTGGACGCCTTCGCCTCGGTGGTTCCGCTGGCGCTGGACCGCTTCGGGCTGCGGGTGCGCTTCGTCCACGCGGAGCGCGACGGCTTCCTGGACGCGCGCTTCGAGTTCCCCCGCCCGGTGCGCGACATCGCCGGCCTCCGCAAGGAAATGCACCGCCTCTTCGAGGCCGCGGCCCACCAGGACTAGGGGGTGCCCGCGCTCCGTCCCCGGGCGGGCCGCCCCGCGGCCCGCCCGGCGGCCGCGCACCCGAGGGCCAGCCCGGCACCCCGCGCGCCCCGCTCGCGCCGTCGCGCTACTCCGCGCCCGGCGTCTCGCCGCGCAGCCGCGCGCGGACGCGCTCGACCACATCCGCGTACCGCGCCTCCGCCCCGTACCGCGTCGGCTCGTAGTACCGCTTGCCGTGCACGGAGTCCGGCGCGTACTGCTGCGCCGCGATGCCCCCGGGCACATCGTGCGGATACACATAGCCCTGCGCGTGCCCCAGCTTGCGCGCCCCCTGGTAGTGCCCGTCCCGCAGATGCGCCGGCACCGGCCCGGCCAGCCCGCCCCGCACGTCCTTGAGCGCCTGGTTGATCGCCAGATACGCCGCGTTGGACTTCGGCGCGAGGGCGAGCGCCACCGTGACGTGCCCCAGGGTGATGGCGGCCTCCGGGAAGCCGATCATCGCCACCGCCTGAGCGGCGGCGACGGCCAGGGGCAGCGCGGTGGGGTCGGCGATGCCGATGTCCTCGCTCGCCGAGATCATCAGCCGGCGGGCGATGAACCGGGGGTCCTCCCCCGCCTCGATCATGCGCGCCAGATAGTGCAGCGCCGCGTCCACGTCCGAGCCGCGAATGGACTTGATCAGCGCGCTCGCCACGTCGTAGTGCTGGTCGCCGGCGCGGTCGTAGCGCACCGCCGCGCGGTCGACGGTCTCCTCCAGTGTCTCCAGGCTGATCTCCGGCTCGCCCTTGGCGATGGCCGCGCCGGCCGCCGCCTCCAGGGCGGTGAGCGCCCGGCGGGCGTCGCCGCCCGCGATGCGCAGCAGATGGGCCTCCGCGTCCTCCGGCAGCTCCACCGCCCCGCCGAGACCGCGCTCCTCGGTGAGGGCCCGGCGCAGCAGCGCGCGCAGATCGTCGTCGGTGAGCGGTTCGAGCGTCAGCAGCAGGGAGCGGGAGAGCAGCGGGGAGATGACGGAGAAGTACGGGTTCTCGGTGGTGGCCGCGATCAGGGTGACCCAGCGGTTCTCCACGGCCGGCAGCAGGGAGTCCTGCTGGGCCTTGCTGAAGCGGTGGATCTCGTCGAGGAAGAGGACCGTCTCGGTGCCGTACCCCCCAGAGGCGCGGCGGGCGCCGTCGATGACCGCGCGCACCTCCTTGACCCCGGCGGTGATCGCCGAGAGCTCCACGAAGCGCTTGTTGGTGGCCTGGCTGACCACATAGGCGAGGGTGGTCTTGCCGATGCCGGGCGGGCCCCAGAGGATCACGGAGGAGGGGCCGGCGGGGCCGCCGCCGGCCTCGCCGACCAGGCGGCGCAGGGGCGAGCCGGGGCGCAGCAGATGGCTCTGGCCCACGACCTCGTCCAGGGTGCGCGGGCGCATGCGCACGGCCAGCGGACTGCTGGCCGGGTCCTTCTCCTGGCGGTCCTCGGCGGCGGCGGTGAACAGATCGGGCTCCACGCTCAAGGAGCCTAGGCCACACCACTGACAACGGGCCCCGGCCCTCCCCCGGCGCGGGGGAAGGGCCGGGGCCCGTGGTCGGTGGCGGCGGCCGGGGCGGCGGTCAGCCGGTCCAGAAGTCCCACCAGCGGGTCAGGATCAGCATCCCGATCACGCCGGTCCACAGCGTCGGCAGAACCCAGTGGAACTCCATCAGCGCGCTGCGCACGCCCTCGGGCGCGGGCAGGAAGCGGTGCCGGAGGTTGTGCGTGGTGACGTAGCAGAACATCACGATGGTGGCGACCCAGGCGAGGCAGCACCACAGGCAGAGCGAGCCGATGACGTAGAGGGACTCGTACTGGAGCCAGGTGCAGAAGCCGACGCCGAAGAGGGTGCCGGCGTTGAGGCCGAGCCAGAACCAGCGGCGGTAGCGCGCGCCGGCCAGCAGCCCCATGCCGACGCAGATCACCACGGCGTACGAGACCAGCCCCAGCATGGGGTTGGGGAAGCCGAAGGCGGACGCCTGCTCGCTCTCCATGATGTTGCCGCAGGAGACGACGGGGTTGAGGCTGCACCCGGGGGTGAAGGTAGTGCCCGCGACCTTCGCCTCGAGGATCTTGAACTTGTCGATCGTGATGACCCAGGCGGCCAGCAGTCCCGCCGCACCGGTGATCACCAGCAGCAGCGCGAGTCCCCTGCCGCTGCCGACCGCGCCGCGGTCCTCCCGGTGATCGCCGTCGGTGGCCACGTCGTCAAGCGCTGTCGTCGTCATATCGCCGTTCCGTCGCTCCGGATAGTGCGCCCTGGCTGGCAGGGCCATTGTGCCGCAGTCATTCTCCCGGGTCCGCCGTTCACGGCGGATAAGGGCGGATTTCCGGGCCGGGCCTCCAGCCCCCGGGCCGGGCCCCCGGCCCCGGGT
>NZ_JBPQTV010000452.1:0-4130 GCF_051386515.1 Streptomyces sp. URMC 123
GAAGGCCGGGGAAAGATGCCCGCCCCGAAGGGGCGGAAAAGCCCGTGGCGTTCACGTCGACGACGGGCACGTCACGGACGACCTGGACGTGAACGTCGCGCAAAAGCCGGCGCAGCGTTCACGCGGGGACGAGATGGGCCCGCAGGAGGGACTCCAACCCGCAGTACCTCCCCTCGCACACCGCGTCGAGCAACTCGACATGCTCCGCCGCGTCGGCCACCAACCGCACCCGCTCCGCCCCGCCCCCGCCGAGGACCGGCCCCTGCGCCCGCCGGTGCAGATCGTCGGCGACCGCCACGAGCTGCTCGTTGCCGGCGAGCCCGAGCACCGCCCGGTGGAACGCGCGGTCGGCCTCCGCGTAGGCCGCCCGGTCCCCGCAGGCCGCCGCGGCCACCGTCGCCTCGGCCAGTGGCCTCAGCTCCGCCCAGCGCGCACCGGGCACGGTGCGCGCGAGCCGCACGATCACGGGCACCTCCAGCAGCACCCGTACCTCCGCGAGCTCCGCGAGCTCCCGCGCGCCGCGCTCGGCGACCCGGAAGCCGCGGTTGGGGACGACCTCCACCGCGCCTTCGAGCGCGAGCTGCTGCATCGCCTCGCGGACGGGCGTGGCGGACACCCCGAAGCGCTCGGCGAGCAGCGGCGCGGAGTACACCTCGCCGGGCAGCAGCTCGCCGGTGACGAGCGCGTGCCGCAGCGCGTCGAGCACCTGACCCCGTACGGAGTAGCGCTGCGGCATTCTCCGCGCGCCCCCGCCCCCGGAGGCGGGGACATCAGCCGCGGACCCACCCGCAGACGTAGACGCAGCCGTAGACGCAGCCGTAGACGTGGGCGTAGACGCCGGAACAGCCCCGCACCGCGCCTCGGCCGGGTGCTCCGACGCCCGCCCCGGCGAGGGAACCCGCGGCCCCGGCACCCGCTCGGCGGCCGCCGCCGCACCGGACGCGGCCCCACCGGAAGCAACCGCGCCGGAGGCAACCGCAGCCGCGGACGCCTCCGCGTCCGCGTCCGCTCTCATGTGCTCCACTCGGGTCCTCCTCGGCCGTCATGCGGGCGCGCGCCGGCTCGTCCCGTCGACGGCCTCTCACCCCTGTGCACGATAAGCGGACCCCCCTCCACGTCAAACCTCGATCGATTCGGGTAAGGTAAGGCTTACCTAGCGCCGTCCGCGATTCGGTGGTCCCCTCCATGACCGTGCCTGCCGTGCTGTACCGCGAAACCCGCTCCTGTGCGGCCGAGCCGCCCGCCTCGCCCGCGCCGCCCGCGTCACCCGTGGCCGAGGCGTACGCCCGGCTGACCGCGGCGTTCCCCGCGCTGCTGGTGACCGAGGAGCCGCCGCGGTCGGGCCCCGGCTGGGTCATGGCCGCGGACCTCGCGGCCGGCGGCGAGGCGCTGGACGCCTATCTCGCCTGGGACGACGCGCAAGTGCTGCGGGACTACGGCCAGCAGGGGCGCCCCGACGTCGTGGCCAGCTTCGGGCTGCACCGCTACGCCTGGCCCGCCTGTCTGCTGATCACCATCCCCTGGTTCCTGAGCCGCCGCGTGCCCCGGGTGCCCGTGGAGGCCGTCTCCTTCCACCGGGAGCTCGGCCGGATGGCCGTACGGATCGAGGAGTTCGCCTGTCTGCCCGGCGACCCGGCGGCGGCGCTGCCGGGCGCCCGCGTGGTGGCGGACGAGGAGGCCCTGCGGGCGGAGGTCCGCGGCGCCGTCGCCGAGCACCTCGGCCCCGTGCTGGAGGGCTTCCGGCCGCGGCTGCGGCGCGGCCGCCGGGGCCTGTGGGGCATGGCCACGGACGAGATCGTCGAGGGCATCTGGTACATCGGCCAGGCGCTCGGCGAGGAGGGCCGGGCGATGGCCGAACTCGAGCAGTTGCTGCCCGGGGCGACCGCCCCGTACGTCGGTGACGCGGCGTTCCGCGAGCTGACCGGCCCGCGGGGCGAGAAACTGCCCACCCGGGACCGCGCGAGCTGCTGCATGCTCTACACCCTGCGGCCCGAGGACACCTGTGTGACCTGCCCGCGCACCTGCGACACCGACCGGGTCGCCCGCCTCCTCGGCGGCTGAGCGCGCCGCAGCACGAGCGGGCTCGCGAACCGGTCCGCCACCGGTCCCGCGCACCGGCCGCCGCCACCCCCACGAGCCGGGCTTATTAGAACACCATCCCACCGCCCCGTACGGCAGTTCGGCGCCTATCGCCCTATCCGAATGCCGCCGCCCGCCGTTGGCGCGCTCTTGGCCCGAAACCCCTTGGCGCAAGGGGGGATTCCGCCAGGATTGGCGCCGACAAGGCCACGGCACGCGCCACGGCACGGCACGGAGCGGAAGCGAGGCGAGAGCCCCGGATGAAACTGACCGACATATCACTGGACTGGGTGCTCCCGGTCGCTGTGCTGATCGTCGGCGTCCTGGTCGCGGTCATGGTGGCGCGCGGCCGGCGAGCCGGCGAGGAAGCCGCCGGCAACGACACCTGGGAGCGCACGGAGGAGCGCCGCCGGCGCAAGGAAGCCGTCTACGGCACCGCCTCCTACGCACTGCTGTTCTGCTGCGCCGCCGTCGCCGCCGCCCTCTCCTTCCACGGACTGGTCGGCTTCGGGCGGCAGAATCTCAGCCTCACCGGCGGCTGGGAGTACCTGGTGCCCTTCGGGCTCGACGGCGCGGCGATGTTCTGCTCGGTCCTCGCGGTGCGCGAGGCGAGCCACGGGGACGCCGCGCTGGGATCGCGGTTGCTGGTGTGGCTGTTCGCGGGCGCGGCGGCCTGGTTCAACTGGGTGCACGCGCCGCGCGGCCTCGGCCACGACGGGGCGCCGCAGTTCTTCGCGGGGATGTCGCTGTCGGCCGCGGTCCTCTTCGACCGCGCGCTCAAGCAGACCCGCCGGGCGGCCCTGCGGGAGCAGGGGCTGGTGCCCCGGCCGCTGCCGCAGATCCGGGTCGTACGGTGGCTGCGGGCGCCCCGGGAGACGTTCGGCGCGTGGTCGCTGATGCTCCTGGAGGGCGTGCGCACGCTGGACGAGGCCGTGGAGGACGTCCGCGAGGACCGGCGGCAGAAGCAGCAGAGCCGCCATCGCCGGCGCGACCAGGAGAAGCTGGAGCGGGCCCAGATCAGGGCGCTGAACCGGCAGCACCGCATGTGGGGCCGGGGCCGCGGCGGCCGCCAGGTGGAGGTGTCGGGACTGTCGCCGCCGCCCGCGCAGGTCGGCGCGGACCCCGCCATAGCGGACGGTGAGCTGCCCGTACGCTCCCGGCCGGCCCTTCAGGCCGTGACCGACGATCCGGTTGAGACGGCGGCGGCCCGGGCCGCCGCGTCCCGCGCGACGGGCGACCGGCGGCGACCGCAGGAGCGGCCGCACGATCGCCCGCGCACCATCGATCTGACGGCCGAGGACGACACCCTCGCCGTCCCCCGGCTCGACTCCCTGGAGCGCAAGCTCAAGGATCTCGAGCAGCAGTTCGGCTGAACCGGGCGGCGGGCCGCGCCACCCGTGGCCCAGGGGCCACCCCCTGTTCGGGGCCACTCATGACTCAGGCCAGTCCGCCGTCCAGTTCGAACCAGACGACTTTCCCGGTGCCGTGCGGCCGCGCTCCCCAGGCGTCCGCGAGGCTCTGGACGAGCACCAGACCCCGACCGTGCGTCCCCTCCCCGTCAGGGGTGCGCGGCGCGGGGCCGCGGGACGCGAAGTCCCGCACCTCCACCAGCAGCCGGTCCTCGGTCCTGCCCACCCGTCCGGGCAGTACGGTGGCCGTGACCTCCGCCCCCCGGTCGGTGTGCACCAGCGCGTTGGTCACCAGCTCGCTGGCCAGCAGCTCGGCGACGGCCCGGTGGTCGGGCCCTCCCCAGGCCCGGTGCCGCATGAGCTCGCGCAGTGCCGCCCGTATCTCCGCGACCGCGGTCAGGTCGCCGTGCCGGAGCCTTCTGCGTATGTCGGGCTCCTGCTCGACGTCGGTCCTCGAGGCCTCCAGGGCGTCGGCCAGCGCCCCGCCCCCTCCCCTTCCCCGTTCCATCCTCTGAAACGCCATCTCCCCCGTCCCCGTCGTGTAAGCCGTCGCTCCCCGTCCCCTCGAACAGGCTCACGGTCATGCATGCCCCGCCCGGGCACGCCCACTCCCCTCCGGGCGGACCGTGTCGACCAGTTGCG
>NZ_JBPQTV010000453.1:0-4062 GCF_051386515.1 Streptomyces sp. URMC 123
CGCTCGCCCCACCGGACCCTGCCGCCCCGCCCGGCACTGTCTGCACCAACGGCACCAACGGAACCACCCGGCACCACCCGGCACCACCCGGCACCGCCCCGGCCCCCGTCCGCCCTCGCCCGGCACCGCCGGAAGGGCCCGGATCGCCTGGAAAGGATGTGCGGCATGAAACGTCACGTCTCGCCCGTCACCCGTCGGGGGGTCCTCGCGGCGGGGGCCGCCCTGGGCGGCGCCGCGGTGCTGGGGCCGCTGGCCGGCGGGGCCCGCGCCTCCTCCGGCGCCCGCCGCGAGCGCAAGCCCTGGCCCACCACGCTCGCCCTGCCCGACGGCTTCCGCCCCGAGGGCATCGCCATCGGCTCCGGCCCGTACGCGTACCTCGGCTCCCTGGGCGACGGGACGATCTACCGCGCCGACCTCGCCACCGGCCGGGGCGCGCCCATCGGCGAGGGGCCCGGGAAGCCGGCCGTCGGCCTCAAGATCGACCGCAGGGGCAGGCTCTTCATCGGCGGCGGGTCCTCCCGCGAGGCCCGCGTGGTCGACTCCCGCACCGGCAGGGTCCTCGCCACCTACCCCCTCGGCAACGCGGCGACCATGGTCAACGACGTGATCCTGACCCCGCGCGCCGCCTATGTCACCGACTCCTTCAACCCCTGGCTGTTCGTGCTGCCCCTGGGGCCGTACGGGCGGCTGCCCGAGCCGCGCGACATCGTCACCCTGCCGCTCACCGGCGAGTGGACGCAAGGCCCGGCGTTCACCGCCAACGGCATCGCCCGTACGCCCGACGGCCGCGCCCTGCTGGTGACCAACGCCCCCTCGGGGGCGCTGTTCCGGGTCGACCCGCGCACCGGGGACGCGCGCGCGGTGCCGCACACCGGGCCCCGACTGGTCGACGCGGACGGGCTGTTGCGCCTCGGCCGGACGCTCTACGTGGTCCAGCAGCGGCAGAACGCCGTGGACGTCCTCCGGCTGGACGCGGCCGGCACCCGCGCCGAGGCGATCACCCGGATCACCGACCCGCGGTTCGCGATACCGACCACCGCCGCGGCCTTCGGCAATCGGCTCTATCTGCCCAACGCGCGCTTCGACGTGGACCCGCCGCTGCCCACGACGCCGTACACCGTCGTGGCCGTGCCGCTGGTGCGGGGCGACTGAGCGGCGGGGCTTCGGGACCCGGGGCCCGGGCGTCACGCGCGAGGGGGTGGCGCGCCGCGCCACCCCCCTTCAGGTCCTAGTCGGCACCCGTGCCGGAGCCGGAACCCGGCCCCTGTTCGGTGTCGGGTCCGCGTCCGCCGCGCCCGTCGTCGACCGGGCCGTTCGGGGCGTCCGGGGTGTCCGGCGTGTTCGGGTCCGGGGCACTCGCCTCGCCGGGGGGAACCTCCGGGGAATCGGCACCGGCGGAGTCCGTGTCGGGGTCGCCCCGGCCGGGGCCGGCCTCGGTGGGGGAGTCCTGCGCCGGAGCCGAGCCCTCCGCGGGCGCGTTCCCGGCGGGAGCGGTGCCTTCCGCCGGAGCCCGGCCGGCCGCCGGGCCGTCCTCGCGCGCCGTGGCGCCCTCGTCCCGCGCCGACGGCTTGCGCGGCCGCGTCCGCCCGCTGGTGCTGTCCCGCAGATACGAGCCCTCGCGGCCCTCGCCCCGGGCCTCCTTGCCGCCGCCGTCCCGCAGGTCCCTGCCGTCCCGTGAGTCTCTCGACTCCTTCGGCTCTCTGGACTCCCGGGCGTCTCTCGACTCCCCGAGGCCGCCGTCCGTGGCGTGGCCCGCGGCCGGCTGACCGGGGCCGGGGCCTGGGCCGGCGACGGGGCCGGGGCCCGTGGCGGGGCCGGGCTGGCCGTCGCGGCGGCGCAGATAGCGCTCGAACTCACGCGCGATCGCCTCGCCCGACGCCTCCGGCAGATCGGCCGTGTCCCGCGCCTGCTCCAGCGACTGCACGTACTCGGCGACCTCGCTGTCCTCCGCCGCCAGCTGGTCCACGCCCAGCTGCCAGGCGCGCGCGTCCTCCGGCAGCTCGCCCAGCGGAATGCGCAGGTCGATGAGGTCCTCCAGCCGGTTGAGCAGCGCCAGGGTCGCCTTCGGGTTCGGCGGCTGGGAGACGTAGTGCGGCACCGCGGCCCACAGGCTCACCGCCGGCACACCGGCGTGGGTGCACGCCTCCTGCAGGATGCCCACGATGCCGGTGGGGCCCTCGTAGCGGGTCTCCTCCAGGTCCATCGTGCGGGCGAGGTCCGGGTCCGAGGTGACCCCGCTGACGGGGACCGGGCGGGTGTGCGGGGTGTCGCCCAGCAGCGCCCCGAGGACGACCACCATCTCGACGCCCAGCTCATGGGCGAAGCCCAGCAGCTCGTTGCAGAAAGAGCGCCAGCGCATGCTGGGTTCGATGCCGCGCACCAGCACCAGGTCGCGCGGCTTCGCCCCGCCGACCCGGACCACCGAGAGCCGCGTGGTGGGCCAGGTGATCTTCCGGACTCCGCCGTCCATGAACACGGTCGGCCGGTTCACCTGGAAGTCGTAATAGTCCTCCGCGTCCAGCGCCGCGAAGACCTCACCCTTCCACTCCCGGTCCAGGTGCTCGACCGCGGCGGAGGCGGCGTCGCCGGCGTCGTTCCAGCCTTCGAACGCGGCCACCATGACCGGGTCGATCAGCTCGGGCACCCCCTCGAGCTCGATCACCCAGCGCCTCCTTCCGACCGGGGCGGTCGCCCTGACCGCCGCCGGCTGCCGTTCCATTGCGTGCGAACCCAGCCTACGGCTTCGGCCCGGCCGCATCGCAGCCCCCATGCAGGTGCGCCTCCGGATTCGTCCGGGCCGCGGCCCACGGGGATCGGCTCAACTCGCCGGGCGCCGTCGGGCGTTGTCGAGCGGCCGCCCGCCGCGCGTCGGACGGCCGGAAAGGTCCGATGTTCTCCTTCGGCCGAGCGGGGCCCGGCCCGCCCCGGGCTCAGGTGCGCAGGTGCGACGCGCCGTTGAGGTCCACCACGGTTCCCGAGGCCCACTCGGCGCGCGGCGAGGCGAGCCAGAGGACGGCGTCCGCGATCTCGGCCGGGTCGGCGACCCGGCCGAACGGGCTCTGGGCCCGGATGGCGGCGCCCTGCTCCCCGGCGAGCCGCGGCGCGACCCGGTCCGTCTCGATGAAGCCGGGCGCGACGGAGGTGACGGCGATGCCGTGCGGGGCGAGCGCCACGGCCAGCGACTGGCCGAGCGCGTGCACGGCGGCCTTCGTGGCGCCGTACGCCGGGTGGTCCGGCTCGCCGCGGAAGGCGCCCCGGGAGCCGACGTTGACGATCCGCCCACCGCCGCCCTGCTCGATCATCCGCTGGGCCGCGAGATGGCTCAGATGCGCGGTGGCGAGCAGGTTGACGCGGACATGGTGCTCCCAGGCGGTGGCCCACGCGTCGAAGGGGGTGGTCGCGGGCGGGTGCGGGGTGTTGACGGCGGCGTTGTTGACGAGGACGTCGATGCCGCCGAGCGCCGCGACGGTCCGGGCCACCAGTGTGGTGGCTCCGGCCGGCTCCGACACGTCGGCGCCCACGAGTATGTGGCCGTCGCCCGGCAGCGCGGCGAGGGTGGCCTCAACGTCCTCGCGGCGGCTGCCGTAGTGGACGGCGACGCGGTCGCCGTTGGCGGCGAACGCGGTGGCGAGGGCGCGGCCGAGGCCGCGGGAGGCGCCGGTCACCAGGACTCGGCGTCCTGCCTCCGCGAAGCGGGGGCGCTTCGCGCCCGTAGCGACGTTCCGGTGCATCGGCGTTCCTTCCGTCGATCTTCCCGTCACCCTAGCGGGGTGCCCTCTGGGCTCGGTTCGCGCGACGTCCACGTTGTGGGTCGCCCCTGACGCGACGCTCGTCGCCGCGAGCCCCACGGGCTTTCCCCGGCCCGACCCCACTTTCCCGCGCCGAAGGCGCGGGGTCTTGTCCCCGGCCTTCGGGACGAAACTCCCCTTTCCAGCCCCGAAGGGGCTGGCGTCTTTCCCCCGGCCGAAGGCCGGGGGCCCGCCCTTTCGGGGCGAACCCTCTTTCCCCGCCCCGGAGGGGCGGGAATCTTTGCCCCGGCCGAAGGCCGGGCCCCCTCCCCCC
>NZ_JBPQTV010000454.1:0-4059 GCF_051386515.1 Streptomyces sp. URMC 123
GCCCACGCCGATCAGCACAGATAGTGCTCCGGCGGCGCCGTCAGCGGGCGGGACGTCGGGTGCCTCGGGCCCGGCCGGGAAGCCGAACACCTCGCGACCGGGCGGGAACTCGGGCGCCTCGGGCGCGGGCGGGAACTCCGGGGCCCGGGACACCGGCGTGAATTCCGCAGCGTCGGGCACGGCCGGAAAGGCCGGGTCCTCCGGCGCGGGCGGGAACTCCGGAGCGTCGGACGCGGACGCGGACGGGTACGGCGTCGCGCCCGCGCCGCCCGCACCGGCCGGATCGTCCCAGCCGCTCGCACCGTGCCACCCGTCCGTACCGTCCCAGCCGATCGCGGGCTCCACGACCACCGGGGCCGCCGTGGCCACCGGGAGGCCCGCGGGCTCCACGGCCTCCACGGCCTCCGCCGCGGTGCCCGCGCCCTCCACCGGCCCCGCCGCCACCGGCGGCCTGAGCGCCACCGCCAGCAGCGCCGACAGCGCGACACCGACCACGGGCGCCGTCAGATAGACCCAGAGCAGATCGAAGTTGCCGGACAGCAGCGCGGGGCCGAACTGCCGCGCGGGGTTCTGCACCCCGCCGGACCACGACCCCAGGAAGATCATCACCAGGCCGATGCAGAGGCCCACCGTGGCCGGCACGAACTTCGTCAGCCGGGGCCGCAGCATCAGCGCCGCAACGATCACGAGGATGGCGCACTGCCCGGCGAGCTCCGTGCCGTAGACCTGCGCGACGCCCCAGCCCTCGTTCGGCGCGATCTTCGCATAGCCGAGGGTGGCCACGACCTCGCCCCAGACGAGCCGGCCGAGGCCGAACCCGGTGAGCGAGCCCAGCAGTTGGGCGGCGATGAAGGGCGCCACGTTGCGCGCGGGGAAGTAGCCGAGGAGCCACAGCCCGACCGTGACGGAAGGGTTCATGTGCCCGGCGGTCTGCCGGCGGAAGGAGAACTCGACGATCACATAGTTGAGGAGGCCGAAGAGGACCCCCATGAATATCAGGAAGCGCTGTCCCGTCAGCACGCCGGACAGCGGCGCGTCGGGGGCCACCGTCCACCGCACGGTCGTGATCACGGTGAACCACATGCCCACGTTGATCAGGTACTCGAGAATCGTCATCCACAGCAGGGGATGCGTCCGGGAGAGGCCACGGGGCGCGGCATGCTTCATCTGTCCTGCTCCAACTGGCTACGGGCCCCGGCACGGCGCGCCGGCGATACGACTATGTCCCTGCCAGGTGGTCAACCACCTGACAGGGCGGATTACTCCGTCAACTTCCGTACTCCGAAGGGCTGTTTCCGGCCAGAGGACCGAACGTGTCCAGGACACCGTCCGCCCACCCCGGGTCGTACGCGTCGAAGCGCGGGAAGCCGCCGTCCATCGGATCGCCCGTCCAGGTGCAGGTCACCCCGGGGTTGTGCGTGTCCGGGCCGGCGGGGGTGAACAGATGCGGGCTGCCCTGGATCGACGGGCCCCGCGCGGTGTGCCACTGGGCGTACACCTCGGCCCGGCCGGCGCCGCGGGCCATCGCCTCCTCCAGGGCCGCCGCGTCCACGTGGGCGCAGTCCTCGGCGAGGTCCAGGATCACCGCGTGGATGCTGATGCAGGCGTGGTCGACGTAGTAGGCGCGGCGCAGCGCCGCGTCCAGCTCGTCGCTGCCGCGCAGCCCGCCGACCGCGGGGTCCTTGGCGGCCTGCACCGCCTCCAGGGCGGGGAGCGTGGTCACGGGGAAGGTCCACTCGGGCGCGGACCAGCGCCGCCAGCCGAGCTCCGGCACCCGGGCGGCGATGGCCGCTACCTCGGGGTCGAGGATGTACTTCGGGTTGGGCTGCCGGTCGAACAGCTCCAGCGGGAAGGCTCGGTGGTCCACCAGGAGGTCGGCGCCGCGGGCCTCGGCCGCCCGGTGCAGGGTGTGCAGGGCGAGCGCGGCCCACGGGCAGGCGATGTCGGACCACACGGTGACGACCGGGGCCGGGGACGCGCCCCCGGTCTCGGCGGGGGACGGGGCCGGGGACGCGGACGCCCCGGGGCGCGCGGCCTGGTGGCCGGCTTCCCCGGGGCGCGCGGCGGACGGGTCCGTCACAGTTCGATCCGCACGTTGTACTCGGCGGCCCAGGTGTTGAACTCGACCAGCCGCTCCATCACCGCGCGGACGCCCCACAGCCCGGCCCGCACCCGGTACGAGTCCACGGGCTTGTCGAGCAGCTTCTGAATGGCCTCCTTGGGCACGATGGCCTGCACCGGGGCGCCGTCCGCGAGCAGCTCCTTGACCTGCTCGCGCAGGGCCCGGACGTAGACCTCGTCCTGGGTGGAGGGGTACGACGCCTTCTTGCGCTCCAGCACCGACTGGGGCAGCAGGTGCGAGGTGGCGGCGCGCAGCAGGCTCTTCTCACGGCCGTCGAAGTTCTTCATCGCCCAGGGGGTGTTGAAGACGTACTCGACGAGCCGGTGGTCGGTGAAGGGCACCCGGACCTCGAGGCTGGCGGCCATGCTGATCCGGTCCTTGCGGTCCAGCAGGAAGTTCTCCCAGCGGGTGATGTTGAGGTAGCTGATCTCCCGCATCCGGGCCTCCTTGCCCGTCTCGCCCTCCAGCCGCGGCACCTCCTCCAGGGCTTCCTGGTAGCGGCGCTTGACGTACTCGGTGAGGCCGATCCGGTCCCAGAGCCCTATCTCCTTGAGGGCGTCCATGCCGCCGAGCTTGGACCAGGGGTGGTACCAGGGGAAGGTCTCCAGCTCGACGGCCTCCTGGTCGTGGAACCAGGTGTAGCCGCCGAACAGCTCGTCGGAGGTCTCGCCGGAGAGCGCGACCGTCACCCGCTCCTTGAGCGCCTTGCACAGCAGGTAGAGCGAGTGCTCCATGTCGCCGGTGGAGATCGGCAGGTCCTGGGCGCGCAGCACGTGGCGGCGCACGGCGGGGTCGAGGACGTCCTCGTTGCGCAGCTCGACGATGACGTGCTTCACCGCGTCCCCGAGGTGCTCGGCGACCTCGATGGCGAACGGGATGTCCGGGTCGCCCCAGAGCGTGTCCGCCTGGAAGCGCTCCTTGTGGCCCTGGAAGTCGATGGAGAAGGCGTCGATGGGCTCGGTGGCGCCCTGCTTGCGCAGCACCTGCGCGGCCAGCGCGGTGATCACGCTGGAGTCCAGGCCGCCGGAGAGCAGGGTGCCGACCCGCACATCGGCGAACAGCTGGCGCTCGACGATGTCCTCGAGCAGCTCGCGGATGGTGGCGACGGTGGTGTCCAGGTCATCGGTGTGCGGCTTGGACTCCAGCTTCCAGTACTCGCGCACCGAGTGTCCCCGCCGGTTGAAGCGCACCACGGTGGCGGGCACGACCTCGTGCATGCCGCGGAAGATGGCGTGCCCGGGGGTGTTGAGGATGGCGAAGATCTCGGCGAGGCCCTCGGCGTCCACCACGGCCTCGGCCTCGGGGTGGGCGAGGATCGCCTTGGCCTCGGAGCCGAACAGCACGCCGTCGGGGGTCGGGTAGTAGAACAGCGGCTTGACGCCCATCCGGTCGCGCACCAGCAGCAGTTCCTCGGTGCGCGGGTCCCAGATGGCGAAGGCGTACATGCCGTTGAGCCGCTCGGCGAAGTGCTCGCCCCACTCCAGGTAGGCGTGGAGCACGACCTCGGTGTCGCTGGTGGTGCGGAACTCGTGGCCGAGGCCGATGAGTTCCTCCTTGAGCTCGCGGTAGTTGTACACCTCGCCGGTGTAGGTGATGACGGGCAGCCCGTCCTCGCCCTCGGTCACCGGCATGGGCTGCTTGCCGCCCTCGAGGTCGATGATGGACAGCCGGCGGTGGCCCAGCAGCGCGTGGGGCGAGGACCACACCCCGCGCGCGTCGGGGCCGCGGCACGCCATCGTCTCGGTCATGGCCGACGCGATGTCGGTGTGCTGCGTGAGGTCGCGGTCGTAGGCGACCCAGCCAGCGAGTCCACACATGGTGTCTTGGTTCCTCTCACCAGGAAGAGCGGTACAGCTTCGCGACAAAACGAACGGGTGAAGCGACTGGAGCGACCGGAGCCACTGATCGCTTTCGGGTGTGGGGGGTGGGTGAAGGGG
>NZ_JBPQTV010000455.1:0-4046 GCF_051386515.1 Streptomyces sp. URMC 123
CCGCAGGACCCACCACTCGCCCTCACGTCGCGCCGGACCGCCGTCCTCGGCGCGCCCGTGGCCCTGCCCGGCCTGCGCGAACGGGTGACGGGACCCGCCCCCGGCCCCGTCAGACCGGCGCAGCGGCCGGCCGAACGCGGTGGCGCGGAACGGGCCGCGGAACAGGCCGAGGCGGAGGGCCCTTCGGGCCCCGCCGCGGACCGCCTCGCGGACCGCGACCGCACCGCCTACGCCGAACTGCTCCAGGAGGTACGGATCGGGCAGACCTGTGTGCAGTATCTGGCGGGCTTTCTGATGGCCCTCGCCTTCACGCCCCGCTTCGCCGACCTCACCCCCGGCCAGCACTGGCTCTATGTGACCGCGCTCGTGGTCACCCTGGTGTCCGCCGCCCTGCTGACCGCGCCCGCCCCGTGCCACCGCATCGTCTACGGCCACCGGCTCAAGAGCCGGCTGCTGAAGGTGCTCAACCGCCTCACCTTGACCGGCCTCGCGCTGCTGCCCGCGGCGCTGGGCTGCGCGCTCCTGCTGGTGCTCGACGTCGTCGGGGTCGGCGCCGGGCCCTGCATCGCGGTGCTGACGGTCCTGGGGTTCCTGATCGTCTGGTTCGGCCTGCCCCTGTGGATGAGGCTCCACCACGGCCGCCGCCCGGCCGCGACGAGCACGACGGGCACGACGGGCGCGATGGGCGCGACGACCGCCAACCCGGACGGTGCCCCCGGCGCCCGGCGCACCATCGCCCCGGTGGACGGCGTGGCCGTCGTCCACCCCGTCGACGACATATGACGACATGTGAGGGGCCGGTCGCCCGGCGACCGGCCCTCGGGTGTGCCCGACCGCGGTGGTCAGCCGCCGCACTGGCAGGGGCCGCCGGACTGGCAGCCGCACGTGCAGCCCGGGCCGCAGGTGCAGCCGGCGTGGGGCGTCGGGGAAACGGACGTACCAAGGGCCATGGTCGACTCCCTCTTTCCTCGTGTCGTCTCCTCGTTCGAGAGAACACCCCTCGGCGCCGCCCCGGCAAGGGGCGAACTGGACACCACGTCGGCCCGATCGACGGCGCGATGGGACCGCAACCCCGGACGGGTGGCGTTTGTCCTACAGGACAAACCATTCACCAGCACACCTCCGAGGGAGCGCGGTGACCATGAGACTCAGGGGACTCCGGCGGCGTCGAACGGCCGGGGAAAGCCGAACTGCCGCAGGAACAGGAAGACGTACGGCCACCGGAGGACGAGCGGCCACCGGACATCGGGCGATGAGGGACAGCCGGGCGGCCGACGGTACGAGACGGGCGCGCCGGGTCCACCGGGCCGGCGTGGCCACGGTGGGCGCCGTGGCCCTGATGGCGCCGCTCACGGTCGTCCTCACCGGCACGCCGGCCGCGGCCGCCTCGTGCACGACGCGCAGCGGGCCGCACCAGAAGCAGGTCGAGGCGTTTCTCGGGCGGCCGGTGGACGGGCGGCAGTCGCCCGCCGACTGCGCCGCGATCCGCGCGTTCCAGACGCGCCACGGCATCAGCCCGACCATCGGCTACGCGGGGCCGGTGACCTGGGGCGTGATGGACCTGATGAACCAGCAGAAGGCCGCGGCCGGCAACCCGAACCGGGCCGGCCGGTGCCCGACCGACCGCGGCCGGGTGGCGTGCGTGGACCTGACCCGGCAGCTGAGCTGGATACAGGACGGCGCCCGGCTCGTCCTCGGGCCGGTGCCGGTGCGCACCGGGCGCGACGGCCATGAGACCCGCACCGGAGCGAAGAAGATCTACTGGCGCAACCAGAACCACTGGTCGACGCTGTACGACGTGCCCATGCCGTACAGCCAGTTCTTCGACGGCGGGCAGGCCTTCCACTCCATTCCGGGGAGCGTCTGGTCCCCGCCGGGCTCCCACGGCTGTGTGAACATGCGCCCGGCGGACGCTCGTCAGTACTGGAATCTGCTGCGAAACGGCGATGACGTCCACGTATTTGGGCGTAAACCGGGCACCTGAGAAGAGGAACCCGATGCGCTGCCGGGCGAGAGGCATTGACCTCGGCCGGCCGGGTAGGCGCTGCCTCGGACAGGTAGTACCGCGTTGTGCCCGTGTCCGGCAGGGAGGACTCGAGTCGGCCGAAGATCGTCTCCGTGAGCATGGTCTCGCGGTGGTCGGGTAGGCGCCGCTCGGTCATATGCAGAGCAAGGAGGGTTTCGTGAACAACTCCGTCATGACGGCATCGGTGGAAGCCGGCCCGATCACCTCCGCGCCCACCGGTGCGCCCTGCCCCGACCTGCCCTGGGTCGAGGAGCCGGGCAAGGTTGCCCCCAAGGACGCCCGGCAGATGTCGAAGCTGTTCTTCGACCGGCTGGCGGTGCTGGAAGAGGGCACGCATGAGTACCAGTACGTTCGCAACACCCTCATCGAGATCAACCTGTCGCTGGTCCGGTTCGCCGCGGGGCGCTTCCGCAACCGCTCGGAGCAGATGGAGGACATCGTCCAGGTCGGCACGATCGGCCTGATCAAGGCGATCGACCGCTTCGACCTCTCCCGCGAGGTGGAGTTCGCCACGTTCGCGGTGCCCTACATCGTCGGGGAGATCAAGCGGTTCTTCCGCGATACGAGCTGGGCGGTGCGGGTGCCGCGGCGCCTTCAGGAGCTGCGGCTGGAGCTGGCCAAGGCCACGGAGGAGCTGGCGACGCACCTGGGCCGCTCCCCCAGGACCTCGGAGCTCGCCGAGCTGCTCGGGCTGAGCGAGGAGGAGATCATCGAGGCCCAGGTGGCGAGCAACGGCTACACGGCGAGCTCGCTCGACGCCTCGGCCGCCGATGACGACAGCGGCAGCGAGGGGACCCTGGCGGACCGGATCGGTGACTCCGACCCCGAGCTGGAGAAGATCGAGAACTTCCACGCGCTCAAGCCGCTCCTGCACGAGCTGGACGAGCGCGACAAGCTGATCCTGCGGATGCGCTTCGGCGAGGAGATGACCCAGGCCACGATCGGGGCGAAGCTGGGCATTTCCCAGATGCACGTCTCGCGGCTGCTGAGCCGGACGCTGGCCCGGCTGCGCGAGCGGATGCTCGTGGAGGAGTGACGGCCGGAGGAGTGACGGCAGACGGCCCGGTCACCTCGCCGCCCCCGTCGGCGAGGTGACCCTCGCCCGTCATCGACCGTCCGTCATCTCTCGTCTCTCGTCCGTCATCGACCATCGACGACGCCTGTGCCTTTCGGTCCTGGACTCGGTCCTGGACCCGGGCGCGGGCGTCGTCGTGCTCATGTCGCGTCCCGTCGTGTGGCGTGCGGCGCCACGGTGCGCCCGCCATCCGGTCCGGGCGCCGCCCGAGGCGGCACCCGGATCGGACTCGGTCCGGACCGGGACCGTGCCGCTCGGGCCGCCTCAGCTCAGGCCGCGCCGGGGCCGGCTGGCGGCACGCGGCCCTTGTCGGGGAGGGGGCCCGCCTCGCCCGCCTCCTCATCGGGAACGATGTGCACCGCGGCCTCCTCCGCCGCCGCGGCCCCGCCGTCGACGCCCACGTCCCGCGCGACGACGTCCTCGTTGCGCCGGGGGACGCCCTCGTCCGCGCCGACGAGCCGGCCGGCGCGGACCTCGCCCACCTGGTCGTCCAGCGGCTCCCCGTCCCCGCCCGGCAGGTCCCCGATCCCGTTGCCGTCGGGCGCGCCGACGTCGGGCTCCTCCTGGGCCAGGCGCTGGTCGAGCGACGCCCCCTCCCGCTGTTCACCGGCGGTGGTGCCGTGCTTGGTCACGGCCAGCGGCTTCTCGGGGGGCGAGTAGCCCTCGTCGAGGGTCTCGTCGAGGTTCTTCTCGTCGAGCGCGTTCTCGAGGTCGAGGTCGTCGGGATTGTCCCGGTCGTCGGAGTCGACGGGCTGGTACACCTCGTCGCCGAACGCCTCATCGGACATGCGTCACTCCTCCTGACTCCTCCATCTCGGGTGCCATGCGTTACGTGTACCCCACGGCTCGCATCCGTATCAGGGCGCGGGGGGCGACACCATCGTGACGCACGGGGGAAGGCCGCCGCCACGGACGGAAGTTAGGCCTTAAACGGGCCTGTGAGCC
>NZ_JBPQTV010000456.1:0-4026 GCF_051386515.1 Streptomyces sp. URMC 123
CCGACGAGCCCGCCGACGCGGGACCCGCTCCCGCCGACGCGGGCCCCCCTCGCACCGACGACCCCGCCCGCAGCGCCGACGTCCTCGTCGTCGGCGCCGGCCCCACCGGCCTGCTGCTCGCGGGAGACCTCGCCGAGGCCGGCCACGCCGTCACCCTGCTGGAGCGCCGCCCGCCCGGGATCAGCAACCTCACCCGCGCCTTCGGCGTCCACGCCCGCACCCTGGAGCAGCTCGACGCCCGCGGCCTCGCCGACGAACTGCTCGCCACCGGCCGGCGCGTCCCCGGCCTCCGCCTCTTCGGCGGTCTCGTCGTCGACTTCTCCACCCGGCTGCGCTCCCGCTTCCCCTTCGCGCTGGTCACCCCGCAGTACGAGGTGGAGAAGCTGCTCGAACGCCGGGCCCGCGCCGCCGGGGTGCGCTTCGTCCACGACACGGAGGTCGTCGCCGTGCGCCAGGGGGACGACGGCGTCGAGGTCGACACCCGGCCGGCACGCCACGCGACGGACACCGGTCCACGGCCCCCGCACCCGGCCGGCGCCCCGAACCGCCCCACCACCTGGCGCGCCGCCTACGCCGGCGGCGCCGACGGCGTGCACAGCGCCGTCCGCGCCTCCCTCGGCCTGCCCTTCCCCGGAAAGGCCGTGCTCACCTCGATGGTGCTGGCCGACGTGCGGCTGACCGAGGAGCCGGACTCCGTCATCGCGCTCAACGGCCGCGGGGGCACCTTCGCCTTCGTCGTCGCGTTCGGCGACGGCTGGTACCGCGTCGGCGCCTGGGACCACGCCCGGCAGATGCCCGACGACGCGCCGGTCGGCCTCGACGAGCTCAAGGAGATGTGCCGCCGGGCACTCGGCTCGGACCTCGGCATGCACGACCCCCGCTGGCTCTCCCGCTTCCACAGCGACGAGCGCCAGGTCCCCTCCTACCGCGTGGGCCGCGTCCTGCTCGCCGGCGACGCCGCGCACGTCCACTCCCCCGCCGGCGGCCAGGGCATGAACACCGGCCTCCAGGACGCCGCCAACCTCGGCTGGAAGCTCGCCGCCGTCCTCAACGGATGGGCCCCCGAGGCCCTGCTCGACACGTACCACGCCGAGCGGCACCCGGTGGGCCGCACCGTGCTGCGCAGCAGCGGGACGCTGCTGCGGCTGGCCATGGCCCGCACCCCGGCCCAGCTGGCGTTCCGCGCCCTGGCGGCCACCGCGCTGGGACACGTACCGGCCGTCACCGACCGGGCGATGGGGCAGGTCTCCGGCATCGGGATCTCCTACGGCGCGCCGCGCGGCGCCCACCCGCTCACCGGGCGGCGCGTCCCGGACGTCCGGCTCGCACCCGAGCCCCGCGACAGCGGTACGGGGTCGGGGCCGACCCGGCTGTACGAGGCCCTGCGCGGAGGCCGCTTCGTCCTCATCGCCCCCGCCGGGGCGGCCGTGGACCTGGGCGGCCGCACCGACCGGGTCGTACGGGCCTCCTGGCGCGGCGACCGGCGCACCGCGCTCCTGGTCCGCCCGGACGGCTATGCCGCCTGGGCGGCGGACTGGCCCGAGGGCGACCGGGACGCGGCCGGGCGCGCCGACGCGCTGCGCGCCGCGCTCGCCCACTGGACGGGCCCCGCCGCCGTACGCACCGTCTGACGGCCGCTTGCCGGCCGCCTTCTACGCTGGGCCCATGTCGATCGCCCGCTCCGCCGCCCTCTTCGTGCTCGCCGCCCTGCTGGAGATCGGCGGGGCCTGGCTGGTCTGGCAGGGCGTACGGGAGCACCGCGGCTGGGCGTGGATCGGCGCCGGGGTCGTCGCCCTCGGCGCCTACGGCTTCATCGCCACGCTCCAGCCCGACGCGCACTTCGGCCGCGTCCTCGCGGCCTACGGCGGGGTGTTCGTGGCCGGCTCCCTGGCGTGGGGCGCGATCGCCGACGGCTACCGGCCGGACCGCTACGACATCCTGGGCGCGCTCGTCTGCCTGGCCGGCATGGCGGTCATCATGTACGCGCCGCGGGGGCACTGACCGGCTGCCGGGGGCCCGGGGGTCGCCCCCCCGGAAGACACGGCATGTACGCGCCCAGGGGACACTGACCGGCCGCGCCACCGCGCCCCCCGGGGCGGCCGCTCAACCCTTGACGCAGACGATCTGCTTGAGCTTGGCGACCACCTCGACCAGATCCCGCTGCTGCTCCATGACCTGCTCGATCGGCTTGTACGCGCCCGGGATCTCGTCCACCACCCCCGCGTCCTTGCGGCACTCCACGCCCCGGGTCTGCTCCTCCAGGTCCCGCGTGGTGAAGCGCTTCTTCGCCGCGTTGCGGCTCATCCGGCGGCCCGCGCCGTGCGAGGCGGAGTTGAACGACGCCTCGTTGCCCAGGCCCCGCACGATGTACGAGCCGGTGCCCATGGAGCCCGGGATGATCCCGTACTCGCCGCCGCCCGCGCGGATCGCGCCCTTGCGGGTGACCAGCAGGTCCATGCCGTCGTACCGCTCCTCGGCGACGTAGTTGTGGTGGCAGGAGATCACCTGGTCGAAGGTCACCTTCGCCTTCTTGAACTCCGCCCGCACCGCGTCCTGGAAGAGCCCCATCATGATCGCGCGGTTGTACTTGGCGTACTCCTGCGCCCAGAACAGATCGTTGCGGTAGGCCGCCATCTGCGGGGTGTCCGCCACGAAGACGGCGAGGTCGCGGTCGATCAGGTTCTGGTTGTGCGGCAGCTTCTGTGCCTGGCCGATGTGGTGCTCCGCCAGCTCCTTGCCGATGTTGCGGGAGCCGGAGTGGAGCATCAGCCAGACGGCGCCGGTCTCGTCGAGGCAGACCTCGATGAAGTGGTTGCCGGAGCCGAGCGTGCCCATCTGCTTGACGGCCCGCTCCTGGCGGAACCGCACCGCCTCGGCCACCCCGCCGAAGCGGGCCCAGAAGTCGTCCCAGCCGGAGGTGCGGAAGCCGTGCAGCCGGCCGGGGTCGACCGGGTCGTCGTGCATGCCGCGGCCGACCGGGATGGCCCGCTCGATCCGGGAGCGCAGCCGGGACAGGTCCCCCGGCAGGTCGTTCGCGGTCAGCGACGTGCGCACGGCGCTCATCCCGCAGCCGATGTCCACGCCCACCGCCGCCGGGCAGACCGCCCCGCGCATCGCGATCACGGAGCCGACCGTGGCGCCCTTGCCGAAGTGGACGTCCGGCATCACGGCCAGGCCCTTGATCCACGGCAGGGTGGCGACGTTCTGCAACTGCTGCATCGCGACACCCTCGACGGTGGCCGGGTCGGCCCACATCCGGATCGGCACCCGGGCGCCGGGCACCTCGGTGTACGACATGACTTCCTCATTCCCCCGAAAAGCATAGAAAAATCTAGAAACCGCAAAAGCCGGACGTAGGGCGCATCAAAGGCAGCGGACCGGCGTGCGCGGTGGCACCTGCGGTACACATTGTCTCCATCGGCCGCCAGTCGGCGGCAACCAGTTTTCGCCCGAAGGGAGCGCGGGGACCGTGCAGCGTAAGGCGTATGGACCGGGTGCCGCCCTCGCGGCCGCGCTGCTCTCCGCCGGGCTCGCCGGCACGCTCGCCGGCTGCTCCGGCGGCTCCGGCATCGGGGCCACCGCCACCGACGCCAAGCCCGGCGGCTCCACCGCCGCCTCCCCCGCCGAACCCGGCCGGTACCGCTCGCTCCCCGAGCCCTGCGGCGCCATCGCCGCGGGCACGCTGCGCGCCCTGCTGCCGGGCGTCGAGGACCTCGACGAGGAGGCGCGGGAGAAGGCGTACGCGGGCGAGGCGAGCATCACGTACGACACGGACCGGCGGGTCGGCTGCCGCTGGAAGGCCGAGTCCCTGGAGGGCACGCGCCATCTGCACGTGGACTTCGAGCGGGTGGTGTCGTACGACCCGGCCGTCAGCGACGCCGAGCGGGCGCAGGAGCTGTACGCCAAGAAGGCCCGCGCGGCCCAGATCCCGGGCGGCGCGACGGGTGGCGCGGCAGGTGGCACGGCGGGCACGACCAAGCCCAAGCAGAGCCAGTCCGGCCAGCCGGGCCAGCAGAGCGGCACCCC
>NZ_JBPQTV010000457.1:0-4018 GCF_051386515.1 Streptomyces sp. URMC 123
GGTCGGGGGCGGGTTACGGGACCGGGCGTACGGGGTCGAGGTGCGCCGGCCGCCGGGACGGGCGCCGGCGGCCGGCTCAGGGCCGGGCTGGCTAGGGCCGGCGCCAGGAGTGCGACTCCAGGTGGGAGCCGGCCATGGGCCCCATGCGCAGCATGCCGCCGTCGACCGCCCAGGACGCGCCGGTGACGTACGCGGAGTCCTCCCCCGCCAGGAAGCCGATCACCGCGGCGACCTCGCGGGCGTCGCCCGGCCGCCCCAAGGGGATGCCGGGCCGCTCCTCCTCGTGCACATCGGTGTCGTGCTGCCCGGTCATGGGGGTGGCGATCTCGCCGGGCGCCACGGCGTTGACCCGGATGCCGTGCTCGGCCAGTTCCAGCGCCATGACCTGGGTGAGCAGCCCGAGGCCGCCCTTGGCGGCGCAGTACGGTGCCGCGCCGACCCGCGGCTGGTGCTCGTGGACGCTGGTGACATTGATGATCCGACCGCCGTCGCCCTGCGCGATCATGCGCCGGGCGGCCAGCTGTCCGCACAGGAACGGGCCCACCAGATCGACGTCCAGCACCTGCCGAACGGTGGCGTGGTCGATGTCGAGATACGGGGTCGCGGTGCCGGTGCCGGCGTTGTTGACCAGGACGTCGAGCCGGCCCAGGCGGTCGGCGAGGCGGTCGACGGCCTCGGTCGCCTCCGGCAGCCGGGTGAGGTCCATCTGTTCGAGCTCGGCGCGGCGGCCGAGCGACCTGACCTCCGCGGCGGTCTCCTCGGCGCCCTCGCGGTCGCTGTGCCACGTGATGCCGATGTCCATGCCCTGGCGCGCCAGGCGGGCGGCGGTGGCGCGGCCGATGCCCGAATCCGCACCGGTGATCACGGCCACGCGGTCCGCCGACTCGCTCCGCAAGGTCATCGTGTGTCTCCTCCTGCTGATCGTGCGTTGTCATGCGTTGTCGTGCGCTGCCGTACGCCGTCGTACGGTGTCGTGTGCCGTCGTACGGTGCCGTGCGCCGTCGTGCGCCGGCTGTACGGCGGCGCGCCTCGGTGTATGTCGTTTCGCGCTGTACGCGCGTCCCCCTCTCGCGTGCCCGGGTGTGGCGGGTTCACCCCTCCACGCCGGTGGAGCGGTGCGCGGAGCCGACGGGCTTGGACTCGGGCGAGCCGCGCTGACGCAGATAGATCGACAGCACGACCATGGAGGCGATGGCGAGGAACTCGGACTGCCAGTTCTGCAGGGTGCGGCTCCAGAAGTCGGCGCCGGCGATGTACTCGGACCAGGGCTGGGGCGCCTGGAGGCTGCGCAGCCGGTCCTCGTTGTGGGCGGCGACACCGGCGACGGACTGGGCGAACCACGACAGCAGGAAGATGGCGCCCATCACGAGCCCCAGCGAGCTGCCGTACAGCCACAGCCGGAGGCCGGCGGCCCTGGCCCAGCGCGGCGAGTCCCCGTCGGCGTGGCGTCCGACGCGCTGCCGCCGGTCGGACTCGGACCCGATCCTGCGCAGGCTCTTCGACTCCGGGGAGCCGCGCTGCACGAGCCACACCGTGAGGAAGACGAAGAGGAAGAACTGGAGGTACTCCGACTGCCAGTTCTCCATCACGTCCACCGCGAAGTCGGAGGAGGTGAGGTAGTCGCCCAGGCCGACGGTCTCCAGTTGGTCGGCCGCCAGCTGGTTGTTGAGGGCGGCGCACCCGGCGAACGCCTGAGCGACGAGGGCGGCCAGGAACAGGCCGCCGAAGGCGAGGACCAGGCCGTTGTCGCGGAGGAAGCCGCGGACGCCGGCGGGGTGCGGGGCGTCGTCGTCCCCCGCGTCGCCCTGCTCGCTGTCCTCGCCGGGGCTCCGTCCGTCGCGCGTGGTCATCGGTGGAACACCCCCAGGGCGATGCAGTAGGCGAGCCCGACGGCGATCACCAGCAGACAGAGGACGAACATCCCTTTCACGGGCGTCACCCACCCTTCACGGCGCACTGGTACGGCTCGTCCGGGCGGGGGGCGCAGCCGGCCGCGACGACCTTCCAGCCGGTCGAGAACAGCGACAGGAACAGCGTGTCCGAGCCGAACACGACCCGGGCCTGGCGGCCCTCGACATCGGTGGCGCGGACCTGGTTGCCGGCGGCCGGGACCTCCTCCTCCAGCACCACCCGTGGGCACGGCGCCCCCGCGGAGCGCTCCAGCTCCTCCCGGGTGCCGGGGGCCAGGGCCGCGCAGGCCGCCGCGCCGTCCCGGGTGCCCAGGGCACGTTCGAAGCCGAGGGCCGCCGCCGTCGCGGCCGAGCGGCGCTGCTCCAGCTCGCCGCACCCGGCCGCCGGGAGCAGTACGGCGGCCGTCGCCCCCGCCGCCAGTCGCCGCCGCCAGGGCATCGGCTGTCCTCCCGTCGGTGATCGTCGGTGACTGTGGGTCCGCGCCGGTGCGCTCCGGCCCCGGCCGGCTGTGCCGGCGCCCGGCCGCCGCCCGCCGGCCCTCCGGACCGCCGACTCGCCGACGCCGGGTGCTCGGTCAGTGACCGGGCACTCCTCCGCGCTCGGTCCGTCCCCGTACCACCGGCCGGCGCCGGGGCCGGGGCCGCTCCGACGGACCGTAACCCCCGGCGGGCGGCGTGGCCGGGCGCCGCACAGGCGGTGGCGGAGCGGGTCCCCCCGGTGGCGGACACTCCACCGGCTCCGCGGGGCCCGCCGCCGGTGCGCCGGGTGCGCCGGCCTCCTCCGACGGCCGGGTCACGTCCGCCACGGCAGCCAGCACCTCCGCCACGGTGATCCGGAGCAGCCGCGGGTCGCAGGTGGCCCCGTGGGCGTCGCCCGGGCGGGGCGCGTCGCCGTCGGGGTGCCACAGCGCCCGGTGCCGGGGGCTGTCCGGCGGCCCCCACAGCCGGGGCGCGACGGGGCCGAACAGCACGACCGACGGCGTACCGAGCGCGGTGGCCAGGTGGGCGAGGCCGGTGTCGCCGACGACCACGGCGCGGGCGCCGGCGACCAGCGCGGCCAGTTCCGCGAACGGCACGTCCTCGGCGCCGCCCCGTACGGCCGTGGGCGGCAGGCCGGCGGCCCGCGCCACGGCGTGCGCGAGCGGGCCCTCCCCCGCCCCCGCGGTGATCACGACCGGCCGGCCGCGCGCGGTCAGCGCCCGGGCCACCGCGGCGAACCGCTCGGCGGGCCAGCGGCGGGCGGCGGCGTCCGCGCCGGGGTGCAGGACCACGGCGCCGGGCGCGGGGCAGTCCGCGTCCGGCGCGGCGAGGAGCAGATCGGCGGGGTCGGCGGGGACGCCGTACCAGTCGAGCAGCCGGCACCAGCGCTCCCGCTCGTGCTCGTCCTCCCGCCACGGGGGGCCGGGCAGCCAGGGGGTGCCGGGGTGGGCGAAGGCGAACAGCCGTGCGGGACGGAGGGCGTCCAGCAGGAGGTGGCTGGGCGGGCCGTTGCCGTGCAGGTCGACGGCGAGGTCGGGGGGCGGCCCGTGCCAGTCGAGCCGGTCCGGCACGGCGCGGCCGCGCGCGGTGGTGGGCAGCAGCCCGTCCACGGCGCCGGTCAGCGCGGCGGCGTCGGCGAGCCGGGCGGGCGCGGCGAGCAGCAGTTCGTGCGCGGGGTACGCCCTCCGCAGCGCCCGCAGCGCGGGCACGGCGGTGAGAAGATCCCCGAGCCCGAGCGCCCGCAACACGAGCAGCCGCGGACGGGCGGATGGTGCGGCCCCCCGTTCCGCGCCGTCGCGCGGGGGAGCGTACGGGTGGCTCCGCTCGCCGAGAGGCGGCGTTCCCTCGGGGCGGCCGGGGTCGACCGAACCGCCCGCCACGCCCGGCCCGGCCGAACGCACCGGCTCGCTCCTCATGGCCCCGGCAGGCCCCAGCGGTCCGAGCGCTGCGGCGTATCGGGGCACCCGGCTCGTCGAGCCGCTCACGCCGAGCCGCCGCACGGGCCGCGGGCCGGCAGGTTGCGCGGGTCCCCGCTCCGGGCCGGTGGTGGGACGGGCCACCGCGCGCTCGGTACGCCGTCGGTCGTGCTGTTCGGCCCCGTCGCGCCCCGGCTGTGGGGGCCGCCGGAC
>NZ_JBPQTV010000458.1:0-4009 GCF_051386515.1 Streptomyces sp. URMC 123
CATGCTCCCAGGGGGAGCCGAAGAAACAACCCGCACGGTGCGCCGCCGAGGAGGTACCCCGGTGCGGCACCGACCCCACCCACGAACAGAGCGCACGACCGCAACCACCGCGCCGAAGGCGCGGGAGGACGAGTCCCACCCCTTCGGGGCGGGGAAATGGGGCTTCGCCCCGAAGGGGCGGGCCCTTGCCCCGGCCTTCGGCCGGGGTGCGTGGTGGACGTCGCACCGGACACGCGGGACAACGGGCCCGCCCCGGAGGGGCGGAAACGCGGCGACGGTCACGTCACGGACAACCCACAACGTGGACGTCGCGCAAACCGAGCCCGGAGGGCGAACCGTAGAATCGTGGGCACCATGGCCTACCTCGACCACGCCGCCACCACCCCGATGCTCCCCGAGGCGGTGCAGGCGATGACCGCCCAGCTCGCCGTCACCGGCAACGCCTCCTCCCTGCACGCGGCGGGCCGGCGCGCCCGCCGGACCACGGAGGAGGCGCGCGAGTCCTTCGCCGCCGCGCTCGGCGCCCGCCCCAGCGAGGTGATCTTCACCGCGGGCGGCACCGAGGCCGACAACCTGGCGGTCAAGGGCCTGTACTGGGCCCGCCGCGCCGCCGATCCGCGGCGCACACGGGTCATCGCCAGCCCCGTGGAGCACCACGCCGTGCTGGACGCCGTGCACTGGCTCGCCGAGCACGAGGGCGCGCGGGTCGACTACCTCCCGGTGGACACGTACGGCCGGGTCCACCCGGACGCCCTGCGCGAGGCGATCGCCCGCGACCCCGAGGACGTGGCCCTCGCCACCGTGATGTGGGCCAACAACGAGATCGGCACGATCATGCCGATACGGGAACTCGCGGACGTCGCCCTGGAGTTCGGCGTCCCGCTGCACTCGGACGCCGTGCAGGCCGTCGGCCAGCTCCCGGTGGACTTCGCCGAGTCCGGGCTGTCGGCGCTGACCGTCTCGGGGCACAAGATCGGCGGCCCGTACGGCATCGGCGCGCTGCTGCTGCGCCGCGAGGAGACCCCCGTACCGCTGCTGCACGGCGGCGGCCAGGAGCGCCATGTGCGCTCCGGCACCCTGGACGTGCCTGCCGTCGCCGCGCTGGCCGTGGCGGCCCGGCACGCCACGGAGCACCGGGCCGCGTTCGCCCGCGAGATCGGCGCCCTGCGCGACCGGCTGGTCGCCGAGGTGAAGGCCGCCGTCCCGGACGCGGTCCTCGGCGGCGACCCCGACCCCGCGGGCCGGCTGCCCGCGAACGCGCACTTCTCGTTCCCCGGCTGCGAGGGCGACTCGCTGCTGCTGCTGCTCGACGCCCAGGGCATCGAGTGCTCGACGGGGTCGGCGTGCACGGCCGGCGTGGCCCAGCCCAGCCATGTCGTGCTCGCGACGGGTACGGACCCGGACACCGCGCGGGGGACGCTCCGCTTCTCCCTGGGCCACACCTCCACCGAGGCGGACGTCGAGGCCGTGGCGCGGGCCATCGGCCCCGCGGTGGAGCGGGCCCGCTCGGCGGGCCTGGTCTGATCCCCCGGCCGTGGCGGGGAGGCCCCTCGGCCGGAACCGGGAGGCGGCGGACGGTGGCAGGGACCGGCCGCGCCCGCGGCCCCCGTACCCTGGTAGGGCTATGACTGCTGAGTCGATGAACGAACGGCGCCCCGACGCCCCCACCCCGCCCCGCGACGGCCGCCGGCTGCGCGTGCTCGCCGCCATGTCGGGCGGCGTGGACTCCGCCGTCGCCGCGGCCCGCGCCGCCGAGGCGGGCCACGACGTCACGGGCGTCCACCTCGCGCTGTCCGCGAACCCGCAGTCCTTCCGCACCGGCGCCCGCGGCTGCTGCACCATCGAGGACTCCCGGGACGCCCGCCGGGCCGCGGACGTGATCGGCATCCCGTTCTACGTCTGGGACCTGGCCGACCGCTTCCGCGAGGACGTCGTCGAGGACTTCGTCAGCGAGTACGCGGCGGGCCGCACCCCCAACCCCTGTCTGCGCTGCAACGAGAAGATCAAGTTCGCCGCGCTGCTGGACAAGGCGCTCGCCCTCGGCTTCGACGCGGTCTGCACCGGCCACTACGCCACCGTCGTCGTCCGCGAGGACGGCCGCCGCGAGCTGCACCGCGCCTCCGACATGGCCAAGGACCAGTCGTACGTGCTCGGCGTGCTCGACGAGCGCCAGCTCGCCCACGCGCTCTTCCCGCTGGGTGACACGGTCACCACCAAGGAGGAGATCCGCGCCGAGGCGGAGCGGCGCGGGCTGGCCGTGGCCAAGAAGCCCGACAGCCACGACATCTGCTTCATCGCCGACGGCGACACCCAGGGGTTCCTGGCCAAGCGCCTGGGCACCGCCGAGGGCGACATCGTCGACGAGTCCGGCGCGAAGGTCGGCACGCACAGCGGCGCCTACGGCTTCACCATCGGCCAGCGCAAGGGCCTGCGGATCGGCACCCCCGCCGCCGACGGCAAGCCCCGCTACGTGCTCGACATCTCGCCGGTGAACAACACGGTGACCGTCGGCCCGGCCGAGGCGCTGGAGGTCACCGGGCTCACGGCGATCCGGCCCCGCTGGTGCGGCGCCCCGCCCACCGACGGGCCGGCCGTCTACACCGCGCAGCTGCGCGCGCACGGCGGCGAGACGGAGGTCACCGCGGAGGTCGTCGGTGACGAGCTGCGCGTGGAGTTCACCGAGCCCGCCCGGGGCGTGGCCCCCGGCCAGGCCATCGTGCTGTACGACGGCACGCGGGTGGTCGGCTCGGCGACGATCGCCACGACGGCGCGCCGCGCCCCCGCCACGGCCTGACCCTGCGGCCGGTCCCTGCCGCGGGGTTCTCCCCGGGGCGCGCCCGACGTCGTACGCGCCCCCGTTGTGCTCCCGTGCGCACGGTCCGTAACCGCTTTGGGCACCGCCGGCGGGAACGGCCGCCCGGACCCGTCCGTCTCCAGTAGTGACCCAGCGCGGACGGCCGGGGGAGGCCGCGCGCGCCGGAAGGGGGGCGTTCGGCATGGACGAGGACCGGAGCGCGCCGCAGCTGCTGGCCGGGCGGTACCGGCTGGGCGCCCGGCTCGGCAGCGGCGGCATGGGCGTGGTCCGGCGGGCCGTCGACGAACTGCTCGGCCGCGAGGTCGCGGTCAAGGAGGTACGGGCCCCCGCGCATCTGCCGGAGGACGACGTCCGGCTGCTCTACGCCCGGCTGGAGCGCGAGGCCCGCGCGGCGGCCCGCGTCAGCCACCCCAATGTGATCACCGTCCATGACGTGGTGGAGCAGCGGGGCCGCCCCTGGATCGTGATGGAGCTCGTGCGCGGCCGCTCCCTCGCGGAGGCGCTGGAGCACGACGGCGTGCTGCCGCCGGAGGAGGCGGCCCGGGTCGGCGCGATGGTGCTGCGGGCGCTCTGCCGCGCCCATCGGGCGGGGGTGCTGCACCGCGATGTGAAGCCGGCGAACGTGCTGCTGGAGCCCGGCGGCCGGGTGGTCCTGACCGACTTCGGCATCGCCGTGATCGACGGCGCGGGCACGCTCACCCGCACCGGCGAGTGGGTGGGATCGCTGGAGTACTTCGCGCCCGAGCGGGTCCGGGAACAGCGCGTCGGCGCGCCGTCGGACCTCTGGTCGCTGGGCGTGACCCTGTACGCGGCGGTGGAGGGGGTGTCGCCGTTCCGCCGCGCCACGCCCCTGAGCACGTTTCAGGCCATCGTCCAGGAGGAGGCCCCGCCGCCGCGCCGGGCCGGTCCCCTGGCGCCGCTCATCGAGGGCCTGTTGCGGAAGGACCCGCTGGTCCGCATGAGCGCGGAGGCCGCGCAGGGCCTGCTCGACGAGATCGCGTCCGGCCGCGCCGGCCCGGTCCCCTGGCGCCGCTCATCGAGGGCCTGTTGCGGAAGGACCCGCTGGTCCGCATGAGCGCGGAGGCCGCGCAGGGCCTGCTCGACGAGATCGCGTCCGGCCGCGCCGGGCCGGTCCCCTGGCGCCGCTCATCGAGGGCCTGTTGCGGAAGGACCCGCTGGTCCGCATGAGCGCGG
>NZ_JBPQTV010000459.1:0-3976 GCF_051386515.1 Streptomyces sp. URMC 123
GGGACGAACTGGAGGGTCAGGGCCGGTGGGGCGGGGGCCTTGCCCGGGCCGCCCGCCTCGCACCACGTCACGATGTCGTCGAGGCAGTCGTCCCCGGACGCCCAGCCGACCCAGGCGGCCCGGCCGCCGGCCCGGCGGCCCTCCGTCGAGGGCTGCACCACGACCACGTTCGCCTGCGCGCACGGGCCCAGGCAGTCGGACGTGCGGACCGCCAGCCGTCCGTTCGACTCCGCCGCCGCCGACCGCAGCCGGTCGAGCTGCCCTTGGTGGTCGACGTCCGGGTGCTTGGCCGGGTCGCCGCAGCAGCACCCCCGGCAGACCACGACGGTGCAGGGGCGGGCGGCCGTGAACGACCGTATGGGAGCTCGGGTCACGCCTCGGATCGTACGGCGCGGGCCGCGGTCCGCCCAACGGCGGCCCACGGCACGCGACTCGGCGGCCCCGTTCGGCCGAGGCGCCCGCTCAGGACGCCGGCCGCGCCGGCAGCGCGCTCGGCATTCCGCTCGGCAGCACCGACGGGAACCCGCTCGGCAGCTCCGACGGGAACCCCGACGGCAGGTTCGACGGCATGCCGGAGGGGAGCCCACCGGACGCCGCGCCCTCCGGCACCTGCCGGAACGTGTCGACGAGGCCCCCGCCCCAGGTGACCTTGAGCGTTTTGCCGCCGTCCTCCTGGGCCACCGTGCCGTTGGCCCGCTCCGTCTTCCCGGCCGAGCACCGGAGTTCGAGCTTCGGCGCACCGTCGCCGGTGACCTTGCCCGCGCAGGTGTACGAGCCGATCAGCGACGCCTGGCCGTTCGAGACGGAGAGCACGAACGTGCCGCCGGCGGTCTTGGCCACCCAGTTGCCGTTGGCCAGCCCGCCGCCCCCGCCGGGGGACTGCGCCGCGCCGGGAGTGGGCGCGCCGCCCGCGCCCCGGCCGCCGTCGGCCCCCTTGGCGTCGCCGTCGCTGCCGCAACCGCTGAGCACCAGGACGGCCCCGAGGGCCGCCACCGTACCGGCTGTTCGCGCGTGCTTGAGCACTCCGTCTCTCCCCTGTTCGCTGGATGATGGCAGGACGCGCCAACCTACCAGCGCTTGGTTCCGGCCATGACAAGGCCGCTTTCCGTCACGGCGTCACGGCGCGCTCACCCGTGCCCCCGCGGCCGGGCTACCAGCTCGACTTCCGCACCCCCGGCAGATACCCCGCGTGCGCCTGCTCCCGCAGGCGGACCCGCGAGAGCCCGAACGCGCGGAAGTAGCCGCGGGGCCGGCCGTCCACCGAGTCACGGTTGCGCACGCGCGTCGCGCTCGCGTCCCGCGGCTGGCGGCGCAACTCCCGCTGCGCCGCGTCCCTTTCCTCCTCCGGCGTGGCCGGGTTGCGGATGACCGCCTTCAGCAGCGCCCGCCGGGCCGCGTACGTCGCGACCACCGTGCGCCGGAACTCATTGCGGGCGACCTTGCTCTTCTTCGCCATCAGATCCGCTCTCCCCGGGCCCGGATGCGGGCCACGGCCTTCTCGATGCCCAGCGTGTCCACCGTCTTGATGCCCTTGGCGCTCAGCGTGAGCCGGACGTAGCGGTTCTCGCTGGGCAGCCAGTAGCGCTTGCGCTGGATGTTCGGGTCGAAGCGCCGCTTGGTGCGGCGGTGCGAGTGCGAGATGGCGTTGCCGAAGCCGGGCGCGCGCCCGGTCAGCTGGCAGTGCGCTGACATGATCCCTCAATCCCTCCTAATGAAAATGGAAACCATTTCTGTATAGTACTCGCCATGGCCCGCAACGAACTCCGCCCGGTGATCAAACTCCGGTCCACCGCCGGGACCGGCTTCACCTACGTCACCCGCAAGAACCGCCGCAACGACCCCGACCGGCTCCAGCTGCGCAAGTACGACCCGCTGGCCCGCCGCCACGTGATGTTCCGCGAAGAGCGCTGAGCGTCGAGGAGGAGAGAGAACGAGATGAAGCCCGGCATCCACCCCCCGTACCACCCCGTCGTCTTCCGCGACACCGCGTCCGACTTCGCCTTCCTCACCCGCTCGACGGCGACCAGTGAGAAGACGGTCGTGTGGGAGGACGGCAACACCTATCCCGTGGTCGACGTGGAGATCTCCTCCGCGAGCCACCCCTTCTACACCGGCACCGCCCGCGTGCTGGACACCGCCGGCCGCGTCGAGCGGTTCGAGCGCCGCTACGGCAAGCGCGAGGCCCGCTGATGGAGCCGCACCCCCGAGACGGCCGGCGCGCCGGTGACGGCCGGGACGGTCGGGACGGCCGGGACGACCGGGACCGCCTGCCCGTCGTGCTCGTCGGCGGACTGCACGCCGACGCCCGGCGGGCGACGGTCGAGCGGCTGCTGCGCACCGTCCCCGGCAGCGTCGCGCTCCATCACGACCTCTCCGCCGCCCCCGAGGGAACGGTTCGCCGCACGGTGCGCGACACCGGCGGCGTCCTGGACACGGGCGAGGCGCCCCTGGTCAACAACTGTGCCTGCTGCGCCCTGCGCGAGGACCTGGTGCCCGAGCTGGAGCGGCTCGCCGACGGCCGGCTGTGCCGGCTCGCCGTGGTCGAGCTCTGGGACTCCGTGGAGCCCAAGGCCATGGCCGAGGTGGTCGCCGCGCTGAGCGGGGACGCCCTGGAGCTCACCGGCGTGATCACCGCCGTCGACCCGGCGCTGGTCGTGCCCTGTCTGAGCAACGGCGACGACCTCGCGGAGGCGGGCCTCGCGGCGGCCCCGGGCGATCAGCGCACGGTGGCGGACACGTGGGCGCGCCAGCTGGAGTACGCGCCCGTGCTGGCCATCGCGCCGAGCGGGCCGGCCGGTTCCACGGCCGGTCCCGCCGACCCCGAGGGCGCCGCCGCCATGGACGCCGTCGACCCCGCCGACCTCGCCCTGCTCACCCAGCTCCACCCCACCGCGCGCCAGGTGCCGACCACCTCCGGGGCCCTGGCCGAGGCGGCGTTCGCCGGCTTCGACGTGGAGGCCGCGGCCGCCCGCCAGCACCCGGCCTGCGCGCTGCTGCCCCAGGAGGCCGAGGCCCATGGGGTGACCACCGTCGTCTGGCGGCGGAACCGACCGTTCCACCCCGGTCGCCTCTACGCCGCGCTGGAGGACCTCTCCTGTGCCGCGGCCCGCAGCCGGGGCCGGTTCTGGCTGGCCGACCGGCCGGACACCCTGCTGGCCTGGGACGCGGCGGGCGGCGCGCTCTGCGTCGAGAACGCCGGCCCCTGGCTGGCCGCGCTGCCCGACGCGGCCTGGGAGATGGTGCCGCCGATGCGCCGGGCCGCCGCCGCGCTCGACTGGCACCCCGAGCACGGCGACCGCGTCCAGCACCTGGTGTTCACCTCGCCCGACCTGGACCGCGAGGCCCTGCTGGAGCTGCTGGACTCCTGCCTGCTCACCGACGCCGAGTACGAGGGCGGGCGCGAGGCGTGGCGGCGGCTGCCCAGCGACTTCGACGCGCTGCTCGACCCGGTGTCGTAGACCGCTGCCCGAGCCCCCCGTCTCGTAGGCCGCTGCCCGAGCCCGCGTCTCGTAGGCCGCTGCCGAACCCCGCTCGTAGATCCCATAGATCCCGTAGACCCCGTACATCCCGTGGATCTCATGGGTCTCGTGGACCCACCCACCCCGAGGACGAAAGGCCCTCCATGCCCCGCCGCGACGACCGCCGCAAGAACGCCAAGCCCCGCCCCAACCCCCTCGACGCGGCCGGGATCACCTATGTCGACTACAAGGACACCGATCTGCTGCGGAAGTTCATCTCGGACCGCGGCAAGATCCGCAGTCGCCGGGTGACCCGTGTCACCGCCCAGCAGCAGCGCATGCTGGCCCGCGCGATCAAGAACGCCCGGGAGATGGCCCTGCTGCCGTACTCCTCCCGCTGACCCGGCCCCACGCCCCGCGCTTCCGCCCCACTCCCGCACCCCGCGTCCCACCTGCCGTTTCCCGCCTCACCACCCGGCGCATCGCGCCCGCGCCCCCCCCCCATACCGCCAGCCGCC
>NZ_JBPQTV010000460.1:0-3953 GCF_051386515.1 Streptomyces sp. URMC 123
GGCCAGAGGCGGCGGGGCGGGGCCCAGCGGGTGGCGAAGGCCGCGTACTGGCGGGACACCGCCCAGCGGAGGCGGGTCGCCGAGCGGGGCGCGAGCAGCGCTCGCAGGCGCGCTCCCCGGCCCGCCGAGGCGTGGAGCCCCTCCCGCACCCGGCGCACATCGTCGACCACGCCCGCCGCGGCCCGCGGCCGCGGGGCGTAGAGCGCCTGCTCGACCGCGTCGGCGACCCGGTGCGCGGCTGCCGCCGCGGCCTCGTCCAGCCGCGCCGCCGAGGCGATGCGGGACGCGGCCTGGCGCGGTGTCTGGGAGTCGTCGGGCACGATGCCGTAGTCCCAGCCCGAGTCGATGAGTTCGCGCCAGGCGGCCAGCGTGCCGTCCACCCCGACGCGCCCCCCGTTCCCGTCCGGGCCGCCACCACTCCCGGGACGCTCGGGGCCCCCGGGGCCCCCGCCCCCGCGGAAGACGCGGAAGGCGCCGCCGCCCCGGCCACCGAGGCGGCGCGCCCGCACCCGCGTCCGCCACAGCAGGGGCAGTACCGGGAGCAGCAGCACCAGCAGCACCAGGGCCGCCGTACCCAGCACGGGGGCCGCCGACAGGCCGTCGTCACCGGACCCGCCGCCCGCCTGCGGGACCGCCGCCGCGCAGCCCTGAAGCCGCTGTTCACCGGGCGGGCAGCTGGAGGCCGCCGAGGGCGCCGGCTCCGGCGCGGCCGACGCGCCGGGCCGCGGCAGGTCGGGGGCCGTGGCCCCGCCCTCCGGGGCCCGCGCCACGGTGTACTCCGGCGCCGAGCCCCGCGTCGGCGTCGGCTCGAACCGCGTCCAGCCCACGCCCTCGAAGTACAGCTCCGGCCAGGCGTGCGCGTCCCTGAGCCCGACCGACATCGAACCGTCGGTCTGCGCGACCCCCGGGGTGAAGCCGACCGCCACCCGGGCCGGGATCTTCAGCGTCCTCGCCATCGCCGCCATGGCGAAGGAGAAGTGCACGCAGAAGCCTTCCTTCTGCCGCAGGAAGCGGGCTATGGCGTCCGGGCCCGTGCCCGTGGCCACCTCCGTGTCGTACGTGAAGCCGCCGGTCGACGAGAACCAGTCCTGGAGGCGCACCGCCCGCTCGTAGCCGTTCGCCGCGCCGGCGGTCACCTGGCGCGCCGTCGCGGCCACGACGCCCGGCAGCGAGTCCGGCACCCGGGTGTACTCCTCCAGCAGGGCGGGCGGCGGCGCCGGTGCCGAGGAGAGCTGGGCAACGGTCGGCCGCGCCATCGTGCTGACGACCTCGTAGCGCAGCCCCCGGGTGGTCTGCCCCCGGTCGCCGACCAGGGTGCGGCCCTCCGGCTCGAACCGCCAGCGCCCGGGGAGGGAGACGGCGGAGGCCGGGTAGGGGAGCGGCAGCCAGTTCTGCGCGTAGTCGTCGGCGGCGGACACCGAGCTGGTGACCGTCACCGTCCGCACGTCCGGGCCCAGGCCCTGGGGCCGCGGCAGCGGCACCGGCACATCGCTCACCCGGCGCTCCGAGGGCTTCCAGGTGGTGCCGTCGAACTGGTCGAGGGCCACGATCCGCAGATACAGGTCCTGGGGGACGTCGACGTTCGAGCGGTAGCGCAGCACCTCGCGGCTCTGCGGCTGGTTGAGGCTGTTCTGCAGCGACACCAGCGGGTTGACCGCCGAGATGGTGCCACCGCCGGTGCCGGCCCCCTCGCCCGTGCCGGGCCGGCCGAACAGCCCGCCGCCCAGCGAGGGCAGCGCCACCGGCACCACCAGGGCGATGCCCAGGGCCAGGGCGCCGATCCTGCGCCCCGTGCGGACCGGGGAGAGCGTGGCCGGGCGGCCGCTCTCCAGCCCCGCGCCGAGCCTGCTCGGCGCGGCCGGCGGCGCGGCGGTGAAGATCCGCCCCCACTGCGAGAGCCGGTCCCGGCCCTCGGTGAGGAGCAGCAGCAGATAGCCGGCGGCGGCCAGCAGGAACCACAGCCAGCGGGCGCCGCCCTGGGAGAGCCCGGCCGCCACCGAGTACAGCGCGAGCAGCGGCAGCCCGGCGGGCGCGGCGCTGCGGTAGGTGACCGCCAGCGCGTCCACCGTGAGGCCGATCGCCACCACCCCGCCGACCAGCAGCAGCCGGATGCCGGGGGTGACGGGCGCGGGGATGGCGTACCGGCCCACGTCCGCCCGGCCCTCGGACAGGAGGAGGCCGAACTCCCGGAACGCCTCCGGGCCGGGCAGCAGCCCGAGCAGCGCGTGCTGGCGGGTGAAGAGCAGCGTGAGCAGGAGCAGCGCCACGGCGGCCTGGGCGAGCACGGTCAGCGGCCGGGGCAGCGGCACCCGGCGGGCGAGCGTGCCCGTTCCCGAGACCGCCAGCAGCAGCGCGGCGGCCTGCACCAGCCAGCCGGGCGGCGAGACCAGGGGCAGCAGGGAGCACGCCGCCAGGAGCGTCGCGAGCGCCGCACCCATCGTCAGCCGTGCCGAGCCGCTCACGCGCCACCTCCCAGCGGGCCCGCCCAGGACCCGGTCGCCGTCCCGCCGGTCGCCGTCCCGTCGGCCGCCGCGCCGCCGTCCGCCCGCCGCCACAGCTCCGGCAGCGCGTCACCGGGGGCGAACGGCACGACCGTCCACCCCGCCTCCCGGAGCAGGCGCAGCCGCCGCCCGAACCCGGCGTCCCGCGCGCCGGAGCCCGCCATGGTCTCGGCCCCGGTGCCGCCGGCGCCGGTCCTCGTGCGGCCGGAGGCGTCCAGGACGAACGCGATCGCCCCGCCACCGCGCCGCCGCATCCTGCCCAGCACGGCGGCCTGCTCCTCGTCCAGCTCACCGAGGAACGCCACCAGGAGCCCTTCGCCGCCCCCGCGCAGCGCGTCGTACGCCCGGGACAGGCCGGTGTCCTCGGACTGCTCCACCACGGCGAGGGTGTCCAGCAGCAGCCCCGCCGCGTCCGCGGCCTCGGACGTCGCCCCCGTGAAACCTCCTGTGAAGCCCCCCGACAGACCGCCGGCTCCCGCGAAGCCCCCGTCGAAACCCCCCGTGAAGCCCTCCGGGCCCGGAACCGAGCTGCCCGTGTCCGTCAGCAGCCGCACCGAGAAGCCGCGCTCCAGCATGTGGGCCGCGGCCGACGCGGCCGCCGTCACCGCCCACTCGAACGCGCAGTCGGGCCCCGAGCCCGGGTACGCGATCCGCCGGGTGTCCAGCAGTACGGTGCAGCGCGCCCGGTGGGGCTGCTCCTCGCGCCGGACCATCAGCTCGCCGTACCGGGCGGTGGACCGCCAGTGCACCCGGCGCAGGTCGTCGCCGTGCCGGTAGCCGCGCGGAATCACATCGTCCTCACCGGCCAGGGCGGGCGCCCGCTGCCGCCCGTCGCCGTACCCCGCGCCCTCCCCGGCGAGCCGGATCGCCGGCAGCGGCACCACCCGGGGCACCACGATCAGCGTGTCGTACGAGCTGAAGCCGCGGGTCAGCTCGCACATGCCGAACGGATCGGTGAGCCGGAGCTGCAACGGGCCCAGCGGATAGCGGCCGCGCAGGTCCGAGCGCACCCGGTAGGACACCTCGCGGTGGCCGCCCGGCTCCAGCCGGTCCAGGACGAAGCGGGGCCGCGGGCCGAGGACGTACGGGACCCGGTCCTGCACCATCAGCAGTCCGGTCGGCAGCCGGGAGACGTTGTGGACCCGCAGCCGCACCCGCGCCTCCGCGCCCGCCGGCACCCGGGCCGGGGAGAGCGCGCGCTCGCCGGAGACGGAGAACCGGGTGCGGTAGAGCACGGCCACGCACACCAGCGGCAGCACGGCCAGCAGCAGCCCCACCCGGAGCAGGTCCGCCTGGCCGAGCACATAGCTGCACGCCGCCGCGGCCAGCCCGGCGGCCAGGAACGACCGGCCGCGGGTGGTCAGCCCGGTCAGCGCGGCCCGCACCCCGCCCGGCCCCCGCCCGCCCCGACCGAATCCGCCCCGGCCCGGCCTGGCTCGGACAAGCCCGGCC
>NZ_JBPQTV010000461.1:0-3935 GCF_051386515.1 Streptomyces sp. URMC 123
ACCCCGGGGAGCGCCCCGCGGGGCCCTCGCGCCGTGCCCCGGCCCCGGCCGTCTCCCCGAGCGCCCGGGCCCGCTCGCGCAGCTGCCGGGTGGCCGCCAGCGCGAATCCGGCACCGATCCCGTAGGACCAGAAGACATCGACCTGCACCATGGCCGCCCCCCTTCCGCGGGGCCGGCGCCCTCGTGGTCGCCCGGCCGCGGTGTCGTACCGGCGGGCCGGCCGTCGTGCGTGCGGGCCGGCCCGAGACCTGCCTGCCCAGCCGGGGGCGGCGCACAACCCCCTTCACTCCGGTCCGTGCGCGTATTTCATGCTCCCGTGGTAACTCCCCACCGACTCTTCGGTTTTGGGGCCGTCGCGGGGCGGCCATGATGAAAGGGACGACTGGGGGAAACATGCCAGGTCCGCCACCCGCGCCATGCGGCGGGCACGGGGAGTTCGACCGGTCACTGCGCCGGGCGCTCGAACTCGATCTCATCACGAGCGACGGTGACGCGAGCGGCGGTGCAGCGATCGGCGGCACCGGAACCGATGGCTTCGGGACCGGCGGCATCGCGGCCGATGGCCTCGGGGCCGGCGGGCGGCGGCACTTCCCCGTCCCCAGCGCGTTCACCGGCGAGCGCGTCGCCCGGGTGCCCCTCTCCACGGCACAGGATGTCCACCGGGCCGTGCGGCGGGCGCGCCAGGCCACCGTGACGCCGGCCGGCGCGTTCCGCCTCGCCCTGACGCTGCGGTCGCTGCTGCGCGCCGACGACCGGGCGCTGCGGACGGCGCTCGTCCACGCCAGCGGCCTCGGCCCCCGGGACGCCGAGGCCGAGTTGGGCGCCGCCGACGACGTCCTGCGCGGCTATGTGACCGCCGCCCGGCGGCACCACCGGCCCGCGACCCGGCTCCCCCGGCCCGCCGCCTGGCCGTGGCGGGCCGCCGGCCCACGGCCCGGTGACGGAGCGGGCGTTCCCGGCGCCCGCGGCGGCCCGCGCGCGCCCCGCTGCCCGGACACCGCTGACGCCCTGGTCCCCCCGGACGGCGAGGACGCCTCGGACGCCACCGATGACGTGGCGGCCCCCGACCGCACGGACGCGGCGGGCGCCCCGGCGCGGCCGGGGGCCGGCGCCACGGGCGGGGGACACCGCGCGCCCGTTGTCGCGGCGGCGCTCGACCCCGCCCGCCCGGTCGCCTCACTCCTCGAAGGAGCCCTGCCGGCCCTCCTCAACGGCAGCCCCGTCATCACGCGTGCGGACCCCCGCAGCACCGTCGTGGCCGCCCTGGTGATCCTGCTGGCGCACGCGGCCGGGCTGCCCCGGGGAGGGTGGCAACTCCTCGTCCCCGAGCCGGGCCGCGCCCCCGCCCTGCGGGCCCTGCTCGCCGAGCACACCGATCTGCTCGCGCCGCAGTGCTGCGGCACCTCGGCGCCCTCCGCCGCCGACGGCAGCCGCCTGCCCCTGGCCCGCGGCCTGTTCGTGGTGCGCCACGACGCGCGGGTGCCGGCCGCGGCCCGTGCGGCGGCACACGCCTGCTTCTCGCGCGCCGGCCGCTCCTGCTGTGCCACACCGGTCGTCGCCGTGCACATCCGGCACTGGAGCGACTTCCTCCGCCATCTGGTGGAGAGCGCCGAGCGCCTGAGCGAGGCGACCCAGCGGCCCTCCGTACTGTTCGCCGCCCAGCAGGAGGCGCTCGCGCGGTGGCTGGACTCCGCCGTGGCGGACGGCGTGCGGCTGCTCTACCGGGGTCCGGCCCGAAGCGCCGCGCCCCGCGCCGCCGCGCCGCGCCCCGGCCCGGGCCCGTACGTGCTCACCGAGCCGTGCCCCGACCGGGTGCGCGCCGATGCCGTCCCCGTGGGCCCGGTCGCCCTGGTCACCCCGTACGTCGCCTGGGCGGAGGTGCTCCACCTCGCCGAGCGCACCGGCCGCCACACCTGCGTCTTCACCCGTACGCGCCCCTCCCGGCTCCTGCCGCAGCTCTCCCCGCTGCCGGCCACCGACCTCCGCTTCAACACCGCCCCCCGGGCCGGTCTGCCACCGCTGATGGCCCTGCGCGCCCTCGCGGACGGTGCCCACCCGCGGTAGCGGACGGCCCGCTCGACCTTCCGCCGAACGCATCGACCACCTCCCGTCGAACGCTCGACGACCTCCCGCCGAGGCTCCGGCCGGGCGCGGCGCGTCCCGTAGTTCGTCCGAATGGGTGATACGGAATCGGGGGTGCGCTCACACTCCGTGGGCATCTAGCCCTGGCACACATGTGTCGTGACGGCGATCCGGGCGTCCACTCCCGCCCCTTCGCCGGCCGCGGCCGACGGAGGGGGACGAACGGTGAGCGGAACCGAGCGGAAACGGCGGCCCGAGGGCAGAACGGCGTGGAAGAAGGCGGCCGCCGTCGCCCTGCCCGCGGTCACCGCGGCCGCCGTGATGGCCGTCGTCATGGCGGAAGGCGTCCTGGCCTCCTCCTTCGCCGTCTCGGGCCAGGCGTTCCAGGTCTCCACCGGGCGCCTGACGAGCAAGGGGCTGGCGTCGTTCGTGGACGTCGGCCGGTCGGCGGACGGCCGCGGCCACCCCGGCGCGCTGTTCGGCATCAACGACGCGACGCTCACGGACCTCTGCCAGGCCGCTCGCGTCGACACACCCATCGGCACGGTGGTGTTCAAGCTGACCGCCGGCGGCGACGCGGGCGAGGTGACCGTGAGCGACCTGGTGCTGCACGGCGAGGACCTGGTCGGTGACGCCCAATTCGGACAGGTCCAGATCGGGCGGGACGCCTCCACGCTCGACCAGGTGCCCGGGGTCAGAGGCGAACCCGGGCGGTTCGGCCTCCAGGCCGAGGAGGTCTCCGTGTCCGGGGTCCGCTCGCACGCGTGGTCCGCCACCGGCGGCAACTTCCGGCTCAAGGGGTTGCGGCTGAAGGTGGGTCTGGACGGTCCCGCATGCTTCTGAACTTCCGCCGGCCGGGCCGGGCCCCGCGCCCCGACCGGCCCAAGGGGCGCACGCGGCCCGAATGGTTCGAACGGTCCGATCGGCGTGCCTGGTGCCCGTCCGCGGCCCGGCGTGCGCGCGGCGCGCTGCGGGCGCTGCGCACCTGGCGGCGCACCCGCCCGTTCTGGGCCGGTGTCCTGCTGCTCCTCGGCGGCGCCGAACTCCTCGTCGTCCCGCTCGCCCCCTGGACCGTTCTCCTGGGGCTCGGGCTCGGTGGGGTCGCCGCGATCGGCATCGGCACGGCCCTGATCGCCGCCGGTCTCTTCCTCTGGTTCCTGCCGCACACCCGCCACTACGTCGGCATCCACGCGGTGATCCTCTCGGTGCTCTCCTTCGCCGCCACGAACCTGGGCGGTTTCCTCGTCGGGATGCTGCTCGGCATCGCCGGCGGTGCGATGGGCTTCGCGTGGACGCCGAAGGAGCCCGCGCCCGGGCCCGAACCCGAGGCCCACCCCGAACCCGAGCCCGAGGGCGTATCGGGCCCCCGGCCCCGAGACGCTGGGCAGGACACCCCTCGGTCCCGGCCCGGGCCGGGGGAGGCGGAGCGCACGCGACCCGAGCGGAGGGGGGCCTTCCGAGCCGCCCGGCGGGGGAGCGGCCCCGGCGTCGGCGGCACCCCGTCCACGGCCCTCGCGGGCGCCCTGCCCGTGCTGCTGCTCCTGGCCGTCGCCGCTCCCGGGCCGGCGCCGGGTGGCCCCGCCCCCGTCACGGCGGCCCGCACCCCGCCGACGGTGACCACCGAGCGCTTTGCCCCCAGCGGCTTCACCCTCGCCTCCGTCGAGGAGGTGCCCACCGTGGCCGGGCCCCGCCGGGCCATGGTGTTCAGGATGCGGGCCGCGACCCTCACGGAGTACCGGCTGCGGACCCGCGACGGCGGGGGCGCGCCGCTCGTCGTCGGCGTCGACGCCCTGCGTCTGAGCGGCGATGTCACGCTCCACCTCACCCGGTTCAGCGGCTGCCTCCAGGGCCTG
>NZ_JBPQTV010000462.1:0-3918 GCF_051386515.1 Streptomyces sp. URMC 123
CCTGACCGACGCCGCTCTGACGTTCCTCGCGGAACTGCACCACCGCTTCACCCCCCGCCCGGTGGCGGGCGATCAGCCGGGCGACCGCCTCGGGCCCGATCCCCGGCTGGTCCACCAGCAGCACCAGCGCGGCCGTCGCGGCGGTGGGGGCGAGCGACGCCAGGCCCGCGCGCAGCGAGGTGCCCATGCCCTCGGCCCAGGCCGGGTTGTCGACGAGCCGACAGCCCGGCAGCTCCGCCCGCGCCCGTACCTCCCGCGCCGCCGCGCCCAGCACGATGTGCAGCGGCTCGCAGCCGCCGGCCCGCAGCACGCCGGCCGCGTGTTCCACGAGCGGCCGGCCCCCGTGGGGCAGCAGCGCCTTGGGGCGGCCGCCGAGCCGCCGCCCGCCGCCCGCGGCCAGCAGCAGCCCGGCGACCGGGAGTTGGCGCGGCGGGGCGTCGCGCGCCGGGTCCGCGGCGTGTGTCGGACGGGTGACGGGAGCGGCGTGGGCGGAGTGCGCCCGAGGGTGTCGCGGGGGCATGGGACCGTCCTACCGCACGAGGGTGGCGCGAGGGGTGTCCCAGGGGTGGCTTTCGGGGTGGCGCGCCGCAGAATCTCCTCGTCCGAATTTCGCTCTCCGTGTGGCGCCGAAGGCGGAGAGTGGCGTTAACTGATCCGCAGCCTCACGTATCGGCGCCCTGTCCCGGGCCGGCGCGAGGGGGCCGATGGAGCACGGCCGCAGAAGGGGGGACCAGCGTTGCGCAGGGATGGGACGGTTCGCGGCACGCCGATGGGCACCGCCGCAATGGAGGGCGCCGTCGTCGTGGGGCGCCGGCGGGTGGCCGACGAGCCGGTGGGCGGCGATGTCGATCCGCGGGTCGCGGAGCTGCTCACCGCGGTGTCACGGCTGCGCCGGGAGCTCGCGGGGCACCCCGCGGAGCTGTCGGACCGGGAGGTCGCGGAGGACGAACTCGCCGCGCTGGACGCCATGGTGCGCACGGGGCGGCCCGAAGTGCCGCGCCTGCGGCGCTCGTTGCTGCTCGTCGCCGGGGCGCTGGGGTCCGTCAGCGCGTTGTGCGACGCGCTGACCGGGGTCCGGCGGGCGATCGAGCTCTTCGGCGAGCCGCCGCACCGTACGTAGTCGACGGTCCGCGCCACGGCTCGGCGCGGCGCGCCCACGGGTCCGCCACCCCGCGGCACCGTGCGAACGGCGGCCGCGCCACCCCACGCCGAGCCAAGCGCAGCGCAGCGCTCAGGCCGACATCGTCACCGAGAGCTGCGCCGCCACCTCCCGCAGGAGGGGGACGATCCGCTCGGTCGCCTCCTCCGTGACGCGCCCGGCCGGGCCGGAGATCGAGATCGCCGCCGCGGTCGGCGCGTTGGGCACGGGGACCGCCAGGCACCGCACGCCGATCTCCTGCTCGTTGTCGTCGACGGCGTAGCCCGACTCGCGGACCTGGTCCAGCGCCGCCAGGAACCCCTCCGGGGTGGTGATCGTCTTCTCGGTCGCGGCCGGCATCCCCGTGCGGCTCAGCAGCGCGCGGACCTCGTCCGGCGGGAACTGGGCGAGCAGCGCCTTGCCGACGCCGGTGGAGTGCGGCAGCACCCGCCGCCCCACCTCCGTGAACATCCGCATCGAGTGCCGGGACGGCACCTGGGCGACGTACACCACCTCGTCGCCGTCGAGCAGCGCCATGTTCGCGGTCTCGCCGGTCTCCTCGACCAGCCGGGCGAGATGGGGGCGCGCCCAGGTGCCCAGCAGCCGGGAGGCGCTCTCGCCGAGGCGGATCAGCCGGGGGCCGAGCGCATAGCGCCGGTTGGGCTGCTGCCGTACGTATCCGCTGGCCACCAGGGTCCGCATCAGCCGGTGGATCGTGGGCAGCGGCAGTCCGCTGCTGGCGGCGAGCTCGCTCAGACCGACCTCGCCACCGGCGTCGGCCATCCGCTCCAGCAGATCGAAGGCGCGCTCGAGGGACTGCACGCCACCGGGGGCGGCGGGCTTGGCGGTTGCGGAGGTGCTGTCGCTGGACGGCGGCACGTCGGCGGTTCCTTTCGGGCAGATGGGGCCCGGCCACCGCGCGGTGCGGCGCCGCGGCCGGCCGGCAAGGGGGCAGCCTACCCCCGGCCGGTCCCGGCCATGGCGGTCCGGCCCGGGCGTCGTCGCCGGTCACGGCGCATGCGGCCGGATGACCGCCGGCCCCGGGCACCACCGGACGAAGGGGGCGCCATTCTAGTTGGCGGAATATGGATTCCGCCATATGAAAGGAAGGGGGGTCTTGACGGCCCGGCGGCCCGGCGTGAACACTCCGTTCAACAGAACGTTGAATCCCGTGCGCGGCGGGCTCCGCCCCGCGCCGGCGGCACGGCGCGGGGCGGCGTGCGCCCGCACAGCCGGGAACGGACGCGAGGAACGGGACTGCCGAGGAGGCGCCGGGTGCCCCAGATCAGGGACGCGTACAACGGAGGCGAACGCCACGCGGAAGGTGACGGGGGACCCCACGACGAGCGCGGCGACGGGCCGCTCGTCCTGCGGTCGACCCGGGTCGTCACCCCGGACGGGACCCGCCCCGCCGCCGTCCTCGTCAGCGGCGGCAGGATCGAGGCCGTCCTGCCCCACGGCGCGGAACCACCCCCCGGCGCGCGGCTGGAGGACGCCGGGGACGACGTCGTGCTCCCCGGCCTCGTGGACACCCATGTGCACATCAACGACCCGGGCCGTACGGAGTGGGAGGGCTTCGCCACCGCCACCCGCGCCGCCGCGGCCGGCGGCGTCACCACCCTGATCGACATGCCCCTCAACAGCGTCCCGCCGACCACCACCGTCGCGCACCTGGAGCTCAAACGGCAGGTGGCCCGCGGCCGGGTCCATGTGGACGTCGGCTTCTGGGGCGGCGCGATACCCGGCAACCTCAAGGACCTCGCCCCCCTGCACGAGGCGGGCGCCTTCGGCTTCAAGTGCTTTCTGCTGCCCTCCGGCGTGGACGAGTTCCCCCAGCTCTCGCCCGCCGAACTGGAGGACGCGCTGCGGGAGACGGCCCGCTTCGACGCCCTCGTCATCGTCCACGCCGAGGACCCGCACCTCATCGAGAGCGCGCCCCGGCGCCCCGGCCGCCGCTACGCCGACTTCCTCGCCTCCCGGCCCCGCGGCGCCGAGCACACCGCCATCGAGCGGCTGATCGACCTCGCGCGGCGGCTGGACGCCCGGGTCCATGTGCTGCACCTGTCCTCCGCCGGCGCCCTGCCGATGATCGCCGAGGCCCGGCGCGCGGGCGTCCGGCTCACCGTGGAGACCTGCCCGCACTACCTCACGCTCACGGCCGAGGACGTCCCCGACGGTGCCACCGAGTTCAAGTGCTGCCCGCCGATCCGCGAGGCCGCCAACCGCGACGCGCTCTGGCGGGGCCTGACCGACGGCACCATCGACTGCGTGGTCTCCGACCACTCGCCCTCCACCGCCGACCTCAAGCACTTCGACACCGGGGACTTCGACCGGGCCTGGGGCGGCATCTCCTCCCTCCAGCTCGGCCTGCCGGCCGTCTGGACCGAGGCGCGGCGGAGAGGACTGGGCCTGGACGACGTGGCGCGCTGGATGTCCACCGCGCCCGCCGCCCTCGCCGGGCTCGCCCACAAGGGCGCCATCGAGCCCGGCCGGGACGCCGACTTCGCCGTCCTCGCCCCCGACGAGACCTTCACCGTGGACCCGGCCGCCCTCCACCACCGCAACCCCGTCACCGCCTACGCCGGCCGCACCCTGCACGGCGTGGTGCGCTCCACCTGGCTGCGCGGCCGGCGGATCGCCGACCACGGCACGACCACCCGGCCCACCGGCCGACTCCTCGAAAGGCGGACCTCGACATGACAGCCGGCGCAGCCCAGCGCCCCGAGCAGTTGGTCCACCGCCGCCTGGGTGTCGGACAGATACGGGTTGTGGGGCAGGTC
>NZ_JBPQTV010000463.1:0-3890 GCF_051386515.1 Streptomyces sp. URMC 123
GCATGGAGATTCAGGAGGACGTCTACGAGGCGCCGATGGTGAGTGAGGCGGGTGACTTCGCCGAGGTCACCCTCGGGCACCCGGTTGGGTTCGTCATGGATGGTGGCCAGCTGCCGTTCTGGCTCCGCTCCTCATGAGTCGGACCGTGAGCCCGGCGGGGGCACGTGCGAGCGCGCTCCCGCCGGTTCGACCGCTGCGCGATGCCCGGAGAACAGCCCTCGCGAACAAGGAGTGTGCGGTGGAAAACTGGTGGGTGATGCTGCCGGACACCGGCGCCGCCGCCGCTGTGGCGGGGCGGCTCTACCGGGAAGGCGTGCGCACCGTGCCGCACGCGTCGGGGCGGCCCTGGCTGGTGGGCCGCTGGGACGCCCGACAGGAGGTCTCCGCGCGAACGGGCGAGGCACGGGCCGTCGTTCTGGGCCGGAGCGCCGCGCGCGCGGACGCCCTGCGGCGGTGGCTCGACCGGGTGCGCCGGCCGGCGGAGGTGGAGCAGGCGCTGTCGGGCGTGGCGGGCAGCTTCCATGTGCTGGCGTCCGTCGGCGGACGCGTATGGGCCCGCGGCACCGCTTCGGCCGCCCGCCGCGTCTTCACCGCCCGCGTCGGTGGGGTGCCGGTGGCGGCCGACCGCGCCGATGTGCTGGCGGCCCTGTCGGGGGCGGGCCCGGACGAGGAGATGCTGGCCCTGCGGCTCATGGTCCCACCGGTGACGTCCACCGTCCTCGCCGACCGGACCGTCTGGCGGAACGTCCACGCGGTGCCCGCGCAGGAGGCGCTGGTGTGGGAGCGCGACGGCCGACGGGCGCCCCCGGTCCGCTGGTGGCGTCCCCCCGAACCGCACCTGTCGTTGCGGGAGGCCGCCGCCGAGGTCCGTACCGCACTGGAGGAGGCGATCGGCACCTGCACCGCCGGCGGCGGCACGATCAGCGCCGACCTGTCCGGGGGACTGGACTCCACGAGCCTGTGCTTCCTGGCCGCCCGGGAGGCCGGGCACCTGGTCACCGTGCACTGGGAGGGACGGGACCCGGGGAACGACGACGGCCCCTGGGCCGCCCGTGCCCGTGGGGCGCTGCCCTCGGCCACGCACCTGGTCGTGAGGAGCGGTGAATCCCCCGACTGGTTCGCCGGCGTGGGCGCGTTGCGGCTGCCCAGCGAGGAGCCGTGCCCCTGGGTACGGGACCTGGCCAAGCAGTCGGACCTCTTGCGGCGCGTCGCCGCCCACGGCTCCCGACTGCACCTGGGCGGTGGCGGCGGTGACGAACTGTTCACCCCGAGCCCCGCCCACCTGCAGGACCTGCTCACCACCCGGCCGTGGCAGGTGTGGGCCCGGCTGCGCCACCAGCACCACGAATGGCGCGTCGGCCGCCTCTCGATGACGCGCGACGTCCTGAGGCGGACCTCCTACCGGCGGTGGCTGCTGGACGCCGCCCGCCACGCGACGCTCGCGCCGCGGTCCGACGGCGCCGGCATGCTCGGCTGGCAGCCCGAGCCCCGCGCACCGAAGTGGGCCACCCCCGAGGCGGTGGCGACGATGCGGCGGGCCCTGGCGCGCGCGGCGGCCGACAGCCCGGAACCGCTGGCGCCCCAGCGCTCCGTGCACTGGGTGCTGCAACAGGTCCGTGAGGGCGGCAACACGGTGCGCCTGCTCAACCAGACGCTGACGGCGGGCCCCGACATCGCGCTGCCGTACACCGACGACGCCGTCGTCACCGCCGCCTTGTCGGCCCGGCCGCTGGAGGCCGCGCGCCCCGGCGCGTTCAAGCCACTGCTGGGCGCCGCCCTGACCGGCATCGTGCCCGCGCCCCTCCTGGCACGCACCTCCAAGGGCTGTTACGACGCCGACTTCCACCACGCGCTGCGCCGGCACCGCGGGCAGATCCTGGCCCTGGCCGAGGACTCACTACTGGCCCGGGCCGGTCTGATCGACCCCGAACGGCTGCGTCGCGCCCCGCACTCCCACGCCACCGTCGCCGACCTCGCCCCGCTGCCGTACACGGTGGGCTGCGAAGTCTGGCTGCGCTCGCTGGAGGGCGACCGCCCGGCCTCGGTGCCGCATTCCCTGTCGGAAGGAGCACGGTGATGTCCCTGTCCCTGCCCGCGCATGTGACCGCGGTCGACACCGACGGCGGCGCGATGGTGCTGCTGGACGAGCGCACCGGTACGTATCGGCAGCTGAACCCCAGCGGGGCTCTGGTCCTGCGCCTGTTGCTGCGGGACGCCACCGCCGAGGACGCCGTGGCGGCGCTGGCGCGGCGCCACCCGGAGGCCGGCGCGCGCGTCGGCGAGGACGTCGCGCGTTTCATCGACGACCTCCGACAGGCCGGCCTGCTGCGCGGCCTGCCGCTGGGTTAGCGACCGGAAGCCGCCCACCATGACCGCTCCCACCGAACCGGAACCCGCGGGCCCCGTCCCGCCGCTTCGGCGCCTGCTCGCCCGGCTGGCCGTGGCCCTCGCCCGGCCCCTGGCCGCCGCCCGCCCGCACCGCATCCGCACGGTCCTGCACCTGCTGCGCCGCGGAGCCGTCCCCGCCACCCGGCAGCAGGTCGCCGCCGCCCGGCACGCCGTGGTCACCGTCAGCCCCCGGTGCGCCGCCGGCCGAAGCTGCCTGCAGCGCTCACTGGCCACCGCCTTGCTGTGCCGGGCCCAAGGCACCTGGCCCACCTGGTGCACCGGCGTGCGCACCGGCCCCTTCCGCGCCCACGCCTGGGTCGCCGTCGGCTCCGAGCCCGTGGGGGAACCCGCACACGAGCACGGCTACACCCCCGTCATCACCGTCCCGCCCCTGCCACCCGCCGGGAGGCGCCCGTGACCGGCCCGCCGCGCACCACCACGGACGCCGCCGCCCCGGCCGCGCGGCAGCACCCCGTCCCGTACGCGGTGCGCGCCCGGGGGCTGGCCAAGTCGTACCCCGGCGGCCGGGACGCCGTACGGGGTGTGGACCTGAGCGTCGCGGCCGGGGAGCTGTTCGCCTTCCTCGGCCCCAACGGCGCGGGCAAGTCCACCACCGTCTCCATGCTGTGCGCGCTGAACCGGCCCAGCGCCGGTGAGGCGTGGGTCGCCGGGGCGAACGTGCGCTCCCAGCCGCACCTGGTGCGCCGCCGCGTCGGCGTCCTCTTCCAGCACAGCGCGCTCGAACCCGACCTGACGTGTACTCAGAATCTGTACGTGCACGGGCTGCTGCACGGCCTCTCCCGCTCCCGCGCCCGTACCCGCGCCGCACAGGCCCTGACGGCCGCCGGACTGACCGAGCACCGGCAGCAGCGGGTGCGTACCCTCTCCGGCGGCACCCGGCGCCGCCTCGACATCGCGCGGGCCCTGCTGCACGAACCCCGCGTTCTCTTCCTGGACGAGCCGACCGCCGGGCTCGACCCGCCCGCCCGCGCCCGCCTGTGGCAGCATCTGCGCACCCTGCGTCGGGCCGAGGACATCACCGTCTTCGTCACCACCCACTACCTGGAGGAGGCCGAGCACTGTGACCGCCTGGCCGTCATCGACCACGGCCGCGTCGTCGCCCACGGCACGCCCGCCGAGCTGAAATCGGCCCTCGGGCGGGAGACCGTGCGGCTGCGCACCAGCGACAACCACCGGGCCGCGGCGGTCCTCCGCGCCGCCCACGGCCTGGCGCCCCTCGGCAGCGGCGAGCAGGGCACCGCGCCGGGCGAGGAGGGCACCATGCCGGGCGAGCAGGCCACCGTGCTCGGCGAGGAGGTCACCGTGCCGGTGACCGACAGCGCCGTGCGGCTGCCCGAGCTGTGCGCCGCGCTCGCCGCCCACGGCATCCGCGTCCACACGGCCACCGCCACCGTGCCGACCCTGAACGACGTCTTCTTCCACCACACGGGCCGCCCCTACACCCCCCGGAGCCCTGCCGGATGACGACGTCACCCGGCCCC
>NZ_JBPQTV010000464.1:0-3887 GCF_051386515.1 Streptomyces sp. URMC 123
GCGGGAAGCCCCGGGGGCCGGCCGGCGAGGGCCGGCGCGACGGGGCGGTGGGGGTCCACCTGACGGCGCTCGGCGGCGCCATCGGCCGGGTGCCGCCCGGCGCCACCGCGTTCGTCCACCGCGGCTGTTCCGCCCTGCTGCAGTATCTGGGCCACTGGCCTCGGAGCGGCTCCGGGAGAGCGCACACGGCCTGGCTGGGCGCCGTCCACCGGGCGATGCGCCCCCATGTCTCCGGCGCCGCGTATCAGAACTACGCCGACCCCTGGCTGACGGACTGGCGCAGGGCGTACTACGGCGGGGCCGCGCACCGGCTGGCGCGGCTGAAGCGGCGGTACGACCCCGAGCGGCTGTTCGACTTCCCCCAGGCCCTCTGACGGGCGCGGCAGGGCGGTTCCGGGCCTGTCGCAGGGCGCCTCGGGGCCCAGGGAGGGCTCCCAGGGCCCCGAGGGCCCCGAGGGCCGATGATGAAGGGCCTCAACGGCGGTTCGGGGCCCCCGAGACCCTTGCTAGGCCGCGAGGTCCCGGTCGTCGCCCCGGGCGTCGGACCGCCGCGCGTACGGCCCGGCGATGTCCGCCTCGCTGAGCGCCGCCGCGCCCGGCGCGCCCTTGCGCCGCACGAGCCACCCGGCCCGGGACGCGCCAACGGCCGTGACCACGGGGGTGAGCAGCGCCATCGCGAGGGGCGCCAGCAGCAGCGTGACCGCCGTGCCGAGGGCGAAGCCACCGATGACGTCGGTGGGGTAGTGCACGCCCATGTAGACCCGGCAGAAGCCCTCCAGGAGCGCCAGCCCGATGCCGGCGAAGCCGAACTTCCGGTTGGCGATGAAGATGCCGACGCCCAGAGCCATCGCCATCGTGGAGTGGTCGCTGACAAAGGAGTAGTCGGTCTTGCCGGCCACCAGGACCTCGAGCCCCTGGTGATCGAGGAACGGGCGCGGGCGTTCGACGAGTTCCCTGATGGGGATGTTGACGATCAGCGCGATGCCGGCGGCGAGCGGCGCCCAGACCAGTCCGACGACCCCGCCGACGGCGTCGGCCCGCTTTCTGACGCCCCACCAGCACCACAGCATCAGCAGGGCGAGGCCGGCCAGGATGCCGTACTCCCCCACCCACTCCACGACGCGGTCGAACCAGTGCGGCGCGTCGGCTGCCAGCCCGTTGATGTCGTAGAGCAGGTTCGTGTCCAGGGCCGATCCCGCGGATTCGACTCCAGCCATAGATGAGGCCCCTTGTCTCTCGCCCTGCTCGTATGCGGCTGCGGCCCACCCCGTGGCCAACGGTGTGCTGCGACCCCAGTGCAGGGAACGCCTGTCCCCCCACCGAGCGTTCCGCTCTCCACCGAATGATCACCAGGACGTTACCCAAGGGTGACACATCGCCGCAGCTCAGGGGCTGGGCTTCACAGAGAGTCCACATCGGGTGTACATCCATGTGCCCGTTCCGCCCCGACTCCGGCGCCCGCGGGGCGAGCTTTACGCACCTCGGGGCCCCGGGAGCGCCTTCGCGCCGTCCGCGGTCACCCGCGTCGCCCCGAAGTAGTCCGGTGTATCGATCTTGTCGAAGCGGATCACGGCCCCGGTGTACGGAGCGTTGATCATGTAGCCGCCCCCCACGTAGATCCCCACGTGCCGAATGGCCCGGGAGTTGCCGAGGTCGTCCGAGAAGAACACCAGGTCGCCTGGGAGCAACTCGTCCCGCCGGGGGTGCGGCCCGGCGTTGTACTGGTCGTTGGCGACGCGCGGCAGCTCGATGCCGACCGACTGGTACGCGGCCTGGGTGAGCCCCGAGCAGTCGAACCGGCCGCCCTGGTCCGCCGTGCCCTCCCCGCCCCACAGATAGGGCGTGCCGAGCCGCTGCTGGGCGTAGTAGATGGCCCCCGCGGCCTGCCGGGACGACTCCACCCTGCCCACCGGCGCCTCGAAGCTCTTGGCGAGGGTGGTGATGGTCTTCACATAGTTCCGCGTCTCGCGATACGGCGGCACCCCGCCGTACTTGATCACCGCGTACGCGCCCGCGTTGTAGGCCGCGAGCATGTTCGCCGTGGGATCGCCCGGCACGTCCTTGACGTACCTGGCCTGAGTGCAGTCGTAGGAGGCGGCCGACGGAATGGCGTCCTGGGGGTCGAACACGTCCCGGTCGCCGTCCCCATCGCCGTCGAGGCCGTGCGTGGCCCAGGTGCCGGGGATGAACTGCGCTATGCCCAGGGCGTTGGCGGGGCTGCGGGCGCGCGGGTTCCAGCCGCTCTCCTGGTAGAGCTGCGCCGCCAGCAGGGCCGGCGTGATGGCGGGGCAGTGATTGCCCCACTTCTGCACCAGCGCCCGGTAGGCGGCCGGCACGGCGCCCTTGGCCAGGCCCACCGAACGCCCGGCGCCACCCAGGAGGTTGCCCGCCACCGAGTACGTCCCGATGACCAGCAGCGCCAGGAAGGCGAAGAGGAGGGCGAAGGCGACACCGGTGCCGACCCAGACCTTCCGCATCCTGCCGCCCCTCCCGCCGCACCGTCCTCTTCGGTGGCCGGCCCCGCGCCGGCGGCCGCCCGTCACGCTCCCGTGGGCCGCCACGCCGCGCCGAACAACCGTGCCCCGCCGGCCGCTTTCGGCCGTACGGACGTGCTTCGCACAGTACAGCCGATCGGCACGCGGACACACGGGCTACTCGCAGGTCCCACAGGCGCTTTGGCGCACCCGGTGTGACCGGCGGGGACGTGCCCCGGTTGACCGAAGGGCGCGACACGGGTGTCATGAGGCACGGGTCGCGCACCCGTGGCCGGGCGCCCGTGGGGCACCCGTGCCGTCACCGCCGCCCCAGCCGTGCCCGCGGCCCGCGGGCACCCCTCAGGTCCGCCCGTGCCCGCACCCGGAGGAACGCGTCGATGTCCGATCTCATCTGGCACAAGGCCGCACTCGAGGAGGACGGGCTGGACGCCTGGATCGAGGTGGCGAAGGGGCCCGATGGGATGATTCACCTACGGCACAGCGACCGGCCCGAGGAGGTCGTCACCACGAGCCGGGCCAAGTGGGAAGCGTTCGTCCTCGGCGTCAAGAACGACGAGTTCGACCACTTCGCGGGCCTCTGATCGAACGTTTCAGCACTCGTTGCCGGGCGTGACAGTGCGTGATACACAGAGCGACAACACGTCCTTCGCGCGCCATCGCGACGCCCCGCCCGCCCCGTACCGGGGACGGCGCCCGGGACGGCGGGGTGGACCGGCCGGACCGGCGCACTCCCGGCACGCGCCCGGCCCGTGACGCGGGACACGTACGAGATCCGCCAAGAAATGCCGTCAAGTCGACATCCGTGGAAGCGATTCTCGGCGAAGATGGACCTGACTTCCGCACCCCGCGGACGTCCGGGACGAGGCCCGACGCACAACCTGACACAAGACCTGAAACAAGACCCGACACACCCGACACAAGGCCCAGCCCGAAACCGACACGAAGCCCGAGACCTGAACACCCCATAGGGGCGGTGAGTTACGTATGAACCTGGCAGCCGACAAGGGCGACATCAACACCATCATCGGCGGCATCGCCCCGGACTGGGGGCCCTTCGGAAGCCTGGGCAACGAGGCCCGGGTGATGATCGAGGTGGTGATGGCCGTCGCCATCCTGCTCTGTCTCGCCATCGCCATCTGGGGCGCGGCCAAGCAGCGCATCGGCGCGACGGCGCTCCGCGACACCTTCAGCGCCGAGCAGGGCAAGGGCCTGATCGTCGCGGGGCTGACCGGAGTCTTCATCATCGGTTCCCTGGGCACGCTCTTCACGATCGTGTACGGCATGGCGGTCTAGCGAGGGCGGCGGCCGGCGCGGGCGCTCCGCCCGACCCGTCGGGCGCTCGCCTCCCCACGATCGGCCCCAGGCGCGTCCCGCCCCTGTCTCCCCCCGGTC
>NZ_JBPQTV010000465.1:0-3877 GCF_051386515.1 Streptomyces sp. URMC 123
CCCGCCGGGGCCGGCGCGTCCGGCGGTTCGGGCGGGGGCTCGGGCGGCGCCGGGGGCGTACTCGCCGCCGTGCCGTGGAGCACCTTCGGCGTCAACCTTCTCGGCTGCGCCCTGATCGGCGTGCTGATGGTGCTCGTCGCCGAGCGCGAGGGGGCCCATCCGCTGCTCCGCCCGTTCCTGGGCACGGGCGTGCTGGGCGGCTTCACCACCTTCTCGACCTACGCCGTCGAGGTCGTCGAGCTGCTCGAAGACGGCCGTACGGCGACCGCCGCCGGTTACGCCCTGGGCACCGTGCTGGGCGCCCTGGCCGCCGTGACCGCGGGCGCGGTGGCGACGAGGGCGGCCGTGCGCCGGGTCGTGAGGCGCCGCGGCCGGCCGCCGCGCGAAGCCGTGGCCGGCGACGGACGGGGGCGCCCGTGAACTGGCTGCTCGTCGCCGTCGGCGCGGCCATCGGCGCGCCCCTGCGCTATCTGACGGACCGTTGGGTGCAGGCGCGGGTCGACTCCCCGTTCCCCTGGGGGACGTTCACCGTCAACGCCGCGGGCAGCCTGGTGCTGGGGGCGCTGACCGGCGCGGCCGGCGCCGCGTCCCCCTCGCTGCGGCTGTTCCTCGGCACGGGCCTGTGCGGGGCGCTCACCACGTACTCCACCTTCGGTTACGAGACCCTGCGGCTGGCCGAGCGCGGCCACCGGCTGACGGCCGTCGCCAATGTCGTGGCCACGGTGCTGATCGGGCTCGGCGCCGTGGCGCTGGGCTCGGCGGCGGCGCGGGCGGCGCTCGGCTGAGGACGGGCCCGCGCGTGTCCTGCGCGGGGCGGCGGGAGTTGAGCACGGCAGTCCCTGCCCGCCCGCCGTGCCCGGAGGTGCCGCCGTGCGCCCGCTCCCTGCTCGTACTCCCGTTCCCCGCACGCCGGAACGGACGCTCGCGCACCCCACCCCGGTGCGGCCCTCCGTACGGGCACAGGCGCGCGTGCTCGCCGTGGTCCTCGCCGCGCTGGTGGCGGCCACGGGCTGCATGAGCGTGAGCGACGACCCCGAGCGGCCCAAGCCCTCCGGCTCGGTCGGCGAGCGGGGCGGTGAGGCGGCGCCGGACGGCGGCCCCGTGGTGACCGGGGGCGGCGGCAGCAGCGGCGGCGGCTCCGGGCGCGGCGCGGCGGACCGCGGGCCCGACGGCAAGGGCGGCAAGGACGAGAAGCGCGGCAAGGACGGCAAGGCCGGGGAGAAGGGCGCGGGGCCGAGCGCGGGGCCGTCGGCGAGCGCGGGCGGCCCGGACCGGCCGGGGCCCCGGCCGCGCGATCCGGAGCCGTCGCACCCGGCGGCCTCGCCGTCCCGGACGGTCACGGAGCCCAAGCCGACGCCGCCGGCGCCCGAGCCGACGCCCCCGAGCCCGGAGCCCACGCCGACGGAGCCGCCGTCGGCCTCGCCGAGCGCGTCGGCGGTGTCGGCGCACCACCGGGAGCCGTCGGCGGCTCCGCGGCCGCAGCCGGTGGTGTGATCGGGCGGCCGAGCGGCGTACGCGGCCGGGGGCCGGGCCGGTGCGGCCGGGGGCGGGCGGCGTGCGCGGGCCGGGGCCGGGCCGGTGCGGCGGGTGGCCGGCCGGGTGTGGCCGGGCTCACGGACCGGGGGCCGCTTTCCTGGGTTACCGTTGGGGTACGGCGCTGTCGGACAGCCCCGCCGGACGGCGGGTCGACGGGCGGGACACCATCCCCCACGCCGGAGGCGCGCGTCATCATCGACCACGCCGTACCCACTGACGTGCTCGTTTGCCCTTCCGGGTGAAGGGTGCGTATGGTGGTAGATCGTTTGATCCCATTTGCCTGGCCATTTCGGTCCGAAGAGACCGGAATGCGCCGCGTGGCGCGTTCCTCTCTCTTGCCGTGGCTGACCGCATCGAGGCGGTCGTATGCGAATCACGGGGTTTGGGCGCGTGCCGAGACTCCGGAAGGTTCTTTGCTTCGCATGTCTGTTTCCGCTTCTGACCGCTCCGTCATGCCCGCGGCCGAGCTCGACGAGACCGTCGACGCCCCCGCGACCGAGGCCGTGGCCGTCGTCGAGGCCCCCGCCTCCGCGCCCGCCGCCTCCGACGAGATCACCGAGGTCGTCGAGGCCGCTCAGGACGAGGCCGTCGAGGCCGTCGACACCGAGGTCGTCGAGACCGAGGCCGCCGAGGACAAGGCCCCCGAGATCACCTTCGGTGACCTGGGCCTGCCCGAGCCGATCGTCCGCAAGCTGGCCCAGAACGGTGTCACCACCCCGTTCCCGATCCAGGCCGCGACCATCCCGGACGCCCTGGCCGGCAAGGACATCCTCGGCCGCGGCCGTACCGGCTCCGGCAAGACCCTCTCCTTCGGTCTGCCCCTGCTGAGCCGGCTCGCCGGTGGCCGCACCGAGAAGAAGCGCCCGCGCGGTGTGATCCTCACGCCGACGCGTGAGCTCGCCATGCAGGTCGCGGACGCCCTCCAGCCGTACGGCGACGTGCTCGGCCTCAAGATGAAGGTCGTCTGCGGCGGTACGTCGATGGGCAACCAGATCTACGCCCTGGAGCGCGGCGTCGACATCCTCGTCGCCACCCCGGGCCGGCTGCGCGACATCATCAACCGCGGCGCCTGCTCCCTGGAGGAGGTCCAGGTCGCGGTCCTCGACGAGGCCGACCAGATGGCCGACCTGGGCTTCCTGCCCGAGGTCACCGAGCTGCTCGACCAGGTGCCGGCCGGCGGCCAGCGCCTGCTCTTCTCCGCCACCATGGAGAACGAGATCGCGACGCTCGTGAAGCGCTACCTGACCGACCCGGTCGTGCACGAGGTCGACAGCGCCCAGGGCAACGTCACCACCATGACCCACCACGTCCTGGTCGTGAAGCCCAAGGACAAAGCCCCGGTCACCGCGGCGATCGCCGCCCGCAAGGGCCGCACGATCATCTTCGTGCGCACCCAGCTGGGCGCCGACCGCGTCGCGGAGCAGCTCTGCGACGCCGGTGTGCGCGCCGACGCGCTGCACGGCGGCATGACCCAGGGCGCCCGTACCCGCACCCTGGCCGACTTCAAGGACGGTTACGTCAACGTCCTCGTCGCCACCGACGTCGCCGCCCGCGGCATCCACGTGGACGGCATCGACCTGGTGCTGAACGTGGACCCGGCCGGTGACCACAAGGACTACCTGCACCGCTCCGGCCGTACGGCCCGCGCGGGCAAGAGCGGCACGGTCGTCTCGCTGGCGCTGCCGCACCAGCGGAAGCAGATCTTCCGGCTGATGGAGGACGCGGGCGTCGACGCCTCGCGCCACATCGTCGGCGGGGCCGGCGCCTTCGACGAGGACGTCGCCCGGATCACCGGTGCCCGCTCCCTCACCGAGGTGCAGGCCGAGTCGGCGTCCAACGCCGCCAAGCAGGCCGAGCGCGAGGTCCAGAGCCTCACCCGCGAGCTGGAGAAGGTGCAGCGCCGGGCCGCCGAGCTGCGCGAGGAGGCCGACCGGCTGACCGCGCGTGCGGCGCGCGAGCGCGGGGAGGACCCGGCGGAGGCGCTGGCCGCCGCCGCTGCCCGGACGTCGGAGCAGACCGAGGCGCCGGCCGCCGCGGCCGTCCCGGAGCAGGCCGCTCCGGCCGAGTCCGCGGCCGCCGCGACCGCGTCGGCTCCCGCCGCCGCTGCCTCGTCCTCGTACGAGCGTCCGTCGTCCTCGTACGAGCGTCCGGCGTCGTACCAGCGCCGCGACGAGCGGGGCAACTACGAGCGCCGGGACGACCGTCCGTTCAACCGTGACCGTGACCGGGAGCGCCGTGACGACCGTCCGGCCCGCTCCTACGAGCGCCGTGACGACCGTGGCGGCGAGCGCGGTGGCTTCAACCGTGACCGCGGTGGGGACCGTCCGTTCAACCGTGACCG
>NZ_JBPQTV010000466.1:0-3845 GCF_051386515.1 Streptomyces sp. URMC 123
TCGCTGGATGGGCGGGCGGCGGGGGGCCGAAGGAGGGTGCCAGCGGCGCCGGTTCGAGCTCCAGGAGCTCCACCGCGCGCCGACTGACCTGCTCGACGAGGGGCGCGGGCAGCCAGCCGCTCCGTATCAGCCCCGCCGCGCCGTCGGCCGGGGCGAGCCGGCGGACGATCTCCGTAGGGGCGGGGCGGTCGCCCGGCGCCTTGGCGAGACAGGCGGTGATCAGCTCGCGCAGCCCGCCGGGCCCGGCGTCCGGGGCGGCGGGTCCCGCGTCCGGGGCGGCGGACCCCGGGCCGGGGCCGGCGGGGAGCCCTTCGAGGTCGGGGGCCTCGTGCACGACCTGGTAGAGCAGCGCGGCCGAGTTGTCGCCGGTGAAGGCCGGCCGGCCGAGGGCCGCGTACGCCAGCACGGTGCCCAGCGAGAACACGTCCGCCGCGGCGCCGACCTCCCCGCCGAGGATCTGCTCGGGCGCCATGTGGCCGGGCGAGCCGATGGAGACGCCGGTGGCGGTGAGCGAGGCGGGGCCCCCGGTGAGGGAGGTCCCCACGGCGCGGGCGATGCCGAAGTCGATCAGGCGCGGCCCGTCGAGGGTCAGCATGACGTTGGAGGGCTTGACGTCGCGGTGCACGAGCCCCAGCCCGTGGACGGCGGCCAGCGCCTCGGCAAGGCCCGCGCCCAGCGCCCGTACGGTGTGCTCGGGCAGCGGGCCGACGGAGGCGACGGCCTGGGTCAGCGAGGGCCCCGCCACATAGCCGGTGGCCACCCAGGGCACGGGGCCGTCGGGGTCGGCGTCCAGCACGGGCGCGGTCCAGGCGCCGCCGACGCGGCGGGCCGCGGCGATCTCGCGGCGGAAGCGGGCGCGGAACTCCCGGTCCATGGCGTAGTGCGGGTGGACGGCCTTCACCGCGACCGTACGGCCGCCGGTGCTGCGGCCGAGGTAGACCCGGCCCATGCCACCCGCGCCGAGCCGCCGCAGCAGCCGGTACGGCCCGATGACCTGCGGATCGTCCGCCTCCAGCGGATGCATGGCACCCCTCTCCCCCGCGCGAACCCCCCGTGAGCGCAGGCGCCAGCTTAGAGCGTGGGCGCGGGCCCGGAGGGCGGGGACGCGGGCCCGGAGGGGCGGGGCGGAGGCCCGGGCCGGGCGCCCGCCGTTCCGGGGTGGTGGCGCGATTCATGGAGACTGGGTGCAACCAAGGGCGGCGCATCCTCCATCTCTGGGGCTGGAGTCGCCAAGCCCGCCTTTTGTTCACTTTTGATCGCATTCGCCAGGAATCTGCATGGGAGTCCCGTCATGAAACGCCGCCTCGCGGTGACCACCGCCCTGCTCGCCATCGGTCTGGTCGCCGGCTGCGCGTCGGACGAGGGCAAGCCGCTCAGCTTCGACAAGACCGGCGGCGCGACCGGCGGCCAGGCGGGGGGCAAGGAGAGCCAGGCGCCCAAGGACTCCCCGGTGCTGATGCCCACCGGGCCGAAGGCGGAGTTCGTCACCCAGCGGACCACCGGCGCGTCCGGGACCAAGGTCGGGGTCACGGAGCTCAAGGGCCCGAAGTCCGGCTTCACCGGAAAGGTGTGGGTCTGGGCGCCGCCGGAGTACTACGAGAAGGGGAACGAGAACACCGGCTTCCCCGTACTGATCGCCCTGCCCGGCAGCTACGGCTACCCGAACAACTACTGGTTCGGCGGGGACATCAAGCTCCAGGAGAAGATGGCGAAGTGGAGCAAGGAGGGCAAGAGCCACCCCTTCATCCTCGCCATGCCGGTGATGAACCCCGGCGAGCAGTACAACGAGTGCAGTGACATCCCGGGCCAGCAGAAGATGGGCACCTGGATGACGGAGGACGTGCCGAACCTCGTCCGCGCCAACTTCCGCACGCTCAAGTCGCGCGACGGCTGGGGCTTCATGGGCTCCTCGTCCGGCGGCTACTGCGGGCTCAAGAGCGTGCTGAAGAACCCCGACAAGTTCAAGGCCGTCATCGCGAGCGGCACGGAGACCGTGCCGGACACCCCGCTGTGGAAGAACCACGAGCAGGAGAAGCAGGCGAACAACCCGGAGAAGCTGGCCGAGCAGCTCGCCGCGAAGGGCGGCCCCGAGGTGTACCTCAACTTCCAGGCCGGCACCAAGGAGCCGGACTCGATGGTGCTCGCCGAGAAGTTCATCCAGAAGTACACCCGCGGCCCGGTGAAGACCCGGCTGCAGCGGATCGAGGGCGCCAAGCACGACGCGTGGGGCTACATGAAGGGCATGGAGCAGGGCTCCATGAAGTGGATCAGCGAGCACATGCAGGGGCCGACGCCGGCGTCCTGACCCGCTCGTCCGGGGGGCGTCGGGCCGGTGGCCCGGCGCCCCCCGGGCCGCTCAGCTCCGGGGGCCGGTCCCGTCCGCGTCGGCCGGCAGCATGCGCACCCGCACATCGGCGGGAAAGCCCGTGGTCGGGCCGGTGCGGCGGGCGAACTCGGCGATGCCCGCCAGCTGCTCGGGGCCGAGCCGGAAGTCGAGCGTGGTGAAGTACCGCTCCAGCAGTTCGGCGTCGAAGCTCTCCCAGCGGGCCGCCTGCTCGGCGACCTTGGCGACCTCCTCCAGCGACAGGTCGCGGGAGGCCAGGAACGCCTCGTGCGCCTTGCGCACGATCAGCGGCTCGCGCTCCAGATAGTCCCGGCGGGCGGCCCAGACGGCGAAGACGAACGGCAGCCCCGTCCACTCCTTCCACATCCGGCCGAGGTCGTGGACCTCCAGACCGAGCCGCGGGGCGTCGTGGAGCGAGGCCCGCAGGGCGGCGTCCCCGATCAGCACGGCCGCGTCCGCCTCCTGCATCATCAGCCCGAGGTCGGGCGGGCAGGTGTAGTAGTCGGGGGCGATGCCGTAGCGCTCGGCGAGCAGGAGCTGGGCGAGCCGTACGGAGGTGCGGGAGGTCGAGCCCAGGGCCACTCGGGCGCCGTCCAGACGGTCCAGCGGCAACTGGGAGACGATCACGCAGGACATCACCGGCCCGTCGCAGCCGACCGCGAGGTCCGGGAAGGCCACGAGGTCGTCCGCGTTGCGCAGGAACTCCACGAGGGTGACCGGTGCGATGTCGAGCTCGCCGCGGATCAACTGCTCGCTGAGCCGCTCGGGGGTGTCCTTGGACAGCTCCAGGTCGAGCAGCGTGCCGGTGCGGGCCAGGCCCCAGTAGAGGGGCAGGCAGTTCAGGAACTGGATATGGCCGACGCGGGGCCGGCTGCGCACGGAATTGTCCACAGCGCGAGGCTAGACCCGGGGGCGCGGGTGGCCGCCAGGGGGGCGCGGCGCCCGGCCCCAGGGGGTCTGGGACAATACGGGCACGAAACCCCTCGTCCGGGTGATCTTCACCTCTTTTGTGAGGCCGGGGCCGCGTGCTAGGCTCGCCGCAAGTTGCAGTTTGGTTTCCCTTGCAGTACAGAGCCTGCGGAGCATGTGACGCCGCAGGCTTTTGTAGTATTCAGACTTCGTAGCAGGTTCTGGAGCAGGGCAACCCTTTGGCCCAAGGAGGGCTTATGGCTACCGGAACCGTCAAGTGGTTCAACGCCGAAAAGGGCTTCGGCTTCATCGCCCAGGACGGCGGCGGCCCCGATGTCTTCGTCCACTACTCCGCGATCAACGCGGCTGGTTTCCGCTCCCTCGAGGAGAACCAGAGCGTGGTCTTCGACGTCACGCAGGGCCCGAAGGGCCCGCAGGCGGAGAACGTCACCCCGCAGTAATCCCCTTTTCGGGATTGTTTCGGGTCGACCATTCGCGGCCGATCAGCAGTACCCAAGGAGCCCCGTTTCCGCTGGAACGGGGCTCCTGCCCTTTCGCTCGCCGCTGGGCTTTTGTTTCCCCGCCCACCCAC
>NZ_JBPQTV010000467.1:0-3818 GCF_051386515.1 Streptomyces sp. URMC 123
CCCACCCCGCCACCGACCCCGACGAACTCCGCTACACCCTGGAGAGCCGCCTCCACGTGCTGCCGAGCTTCGCCACCGTCGCCGGCGGCGAAATGGCCCTGATGGGCGGCCTCGCCGCGCCCGGCGTCGACGTGGACCTGGCCGCCGTCCTCCACGGCGGCCAGCGCGTCGACAGCCACCGCCCCATCCCCGTACGCGGCACCGCCACCCAGGTCTCCCGCATCCAGGACGTGTACGACAAGGGCTCCGCCGCGCTGATCGTGCTGCGCTCGGAGACCTTCGACGGCGACGGGCCGCTGTGGACCTGCGACACCCGCATCTTCGTCCGCGGCGAGGGCGGCTTCGGCGGCGAGCGCGGCCCCGGCGGCGGCCCACCCGTGCCCGCCCGGGAGCCCGACCGCACGGTGATCCGCCCCCTGCGCGAGGACCAGGCGCTGCTCTACCGGCTCTCCGGCGACCGCAACCCGCTCCACATCGACCCCGAGTTCGCCAAGGTCGCCGGCTTCGACCGGCCCATCCTGCACGGGCTGTGCTCCTACGGGGTGGTGCTCAAGGCCGTCGTCGACACCGTGCTGGGCGGCGAGCCGGCCCGGGTGCGCAGTTACGCCACCCGGTTCGCCGGCGTCGTCTTCCCCGGCGAGACCCTGCGCATCCGCGTCTGGCGCGACACCCCCCGCGCCGGCGCCCTCCAGGTCACGGCCACCGCCGTCGAGCGGGACGACGCCCCCGTCCTCACCGACACCGTGATCGAACACACCTGACCGACCCACCCCCGCCCCTCCCGTCGTGAAGGGAGCTCCACCGTGCGCGCAGCCGTACAGCACCAGACCGGCCAGGACAAGCTGGAGGTCGTCGACGACATCGAGCCGGTCGGCTTCGGCCCCGGAAAGGTGCGGCTCCGCGTCCGCGTCGCCGGACTGTGCCACTCCGACCTCTCCGCGATGAGCGGCGTCCTGCCGCAGCCCGCCCCCTTCGTCCCCGGCCACGAGGGCGCCGGCGAGATCCTGGAGACCGGCGAGGGCGTCACCGGCCTGGAGCCGGGCAGCCGCGCCCTGGTCTGCTGGCTGCCCGCCTGCGGAAGCTGCCCCTCCTGCCGGCGCGGCCAGTCCCATCTGTGCCTCACCGGCTTCCTCAACGCCGGGAACGCCACCTTCCGGCGCGCCGGCGCGAGCCCCGAGGACGTCTACGGCTTCGCCGGCACCGGGACCTTCGCCGAGGAGATCGTGGTCGACGCGCGCTGCGCCGTGCCGATCCCCGACGACGTCCCGTTCGATGTCGCCGCCCTCATCGGCTGCGGCGTCACCACCGGGCTCGGCGCGGTCCTCAACACCGCCCGGGTGGAGCCCGGCGCCACGGTGGCGGTCATCGGCTGCGGCGGGGTCGGGCTCAGCGCCCTCCAGGGCGCCCGGGTCGCCGGGGCGGCGCGCATCGTCGCCGTCGACACGGTCGAGTCCCGGCGCGGCGCCGCGCTGCGCTTCGGGGCGACCGAGGCCGTCGCCCCCGACCAGCTCTCCGACGCCAAGGCCCGGCTCACCGGCGGCGAGGGCTTCGACCACGTCTTCGAGGTCGTCGGCACCTCCGCCACGGTCCGCACGGCCTACGAGGCCACCCGGCGCGGCGGCACCCTCTGCGTCGTCGGCGCGGGCGCCATGGACGACTTCTTCCAACTCAACATGTTCGAGCTCTTCTTCGACGAGAAGCGCATCCTGCCGTCGCTGTACGGCGGCGGTGACGTGCTCTGGTCGTACGAGCGGGCCATCACGCTCTGGCGCGCCGGGCGCATCGACCTGGAGGGCCTGATCACCCACCGGGTGCCGCTCGCCGGGATCAACGAGGCGCTCGACCAGATGCGGTCGGGCGAGGCGCTGCGCACCTGCGTCACGCTCTGAACAGGCTCAGAGAGCCGCCCCGGCCGCCCGCGGCCCCGCGCGGCGGGCCCGACCTCAGGAGGGACATGCCCACGCTCCCGCTGCACGGCAGGACCGCCGTCGTCACCGGCGCCGGGCGGGGCCTGGGCCGCGCCGAGGCCCTGGAGCTGGCCCGGCTCGGCGCCCGGGTCGTCGTCAACGACCACGGGCGGCCCGGCCGCGACGGCTCGGGCCCGGTCTCCGCGGCCCCGGCCGAGCAGGTGGCCGAGGAGATCCGGGCCGCCGGCGGGCAGGCCCTCGCCCACGTCGGCGACATCGCGGACTTCGACCGGGCCCGCGAGCTCGTGGACACCGCCGTCGCCGCCTACGGCACGCTCGACATCCTCGTCAACAACGCCGGCATCCTGCGCGACCGCATGGTCTTCGCCATGACCGAGGACGAGTGGAACTCCGTGATTCGGGTCCATCTCACCGGCCACTTCAACACGATCCGCTTCGCGTCCGCGCACTGGCGGGAGCGGCACAAGGCCACCGGCGAGCCCGTCGGCGGACGGATCGTCAACACCTCCTCCGAGGCGTTCCTCGCCGGCTCGCCGGGGCAGCCCAACTACGCCGCGGCCAAGGGCGGCATCGTGGGCCTGACCACCAGCACGGCCCAGGCGCTCGCGAAGTACGGGGTGACCGTCAACGCCATCTGTCCGCGGGCCAGGACCCGGATGACGGAGGACGTCTTCGCCGGCGTCCCCGCCGCCCGGGACGGCGGCGGGCCGGACCCGCTGGCCGCCGAGCACGTCGCCCCGCTCGTCGGCTATCTGGCCGCCCCGGCGGCCGCGCGGATCACCGGCCAGGTGTTCGTGGTGCACGGCGGCATGGTCGCCGTGCTGGAGCGCCCCCGGGTGGCGGCCGCCTTCGACACGGCGAAGGACATGTTCACCTTCGAGGAACTGGACCAGCACCTCACGCCGTACTTCGCGCGGCGCCCGCCGGACGAGACCTTCGCCGCCACGGAGGTCCTGGGCTTGCGCAAGGGCGGCACGGCCCGGGGCTGAGACACGGCCGTACCGGTGCCCCGGCCGCACCGGTGCGGCCGTTCCGCTGCCGACCGTACGGTCGGACCTACCGCGGCAGCGGCACCCGTCAGAAGTACTGCGGCGGAAGCGTGGGTTCGTTTCCGGGACGCCGGTGCCGGCCGTGCGCCGGTGCCTGGTGGTCGTCCGAAGAGGCGGGTCCGCGGTGCCTGCCGGAGCCGGCGGCCACGGCCTGGGCGTGCGCCGCCTCGTGCCGGCCTGCCTCGGTCGTCATGTCGGTTCGGGCCTCGGGCATGTGAAGAGTCACTCCGTCGAATCGCTTGTGCTGTACGCGTCGGGACCGCCGCGGCAACACCGGTTCTGTCCATCGATCGGTGGCCGGGTCAACCGGCTGCGTAGCCCCCGCGCGAGTGTATCCAGGGCACGGATCTTGACCCAAGCCATTGCCGCGGCCGCGTCGCGCGCGGTCGCGGAGCATGGCGCTGACACGCCATCAATCCTCTGCCGGTGGCGGGCCTCAGTGCGGGAGGCGGGCCGCCAGCGGGGCCTGTTGCAGCGGCACGGGTCTGCGGACGGGCGGCGGACCGGGCGGCGCGGCCGCCTCCCCGGGCGCGGCCGGCTCCTCGGGCGCAGCCGACTCGCCGGACACGGGCGGCCCCCCGGACGCGGCCGGTTTCCGGGGCGCAGGCGGTTCCCCGGCCGCTGCGGCGGCCCCGGCGGCCGCACCGGCGAGGGGCTCGAAGGCCATGGCCGCCTCCGGTGGCGCCTCCCGCACCGGCTCCGCCTCCGCCGCGCCAACCGTCTCCGTGGTCCCATCGCCACCACCGCCTGTCTCGGCCCGCACCGCTCCGGTGCCGTTCACCCCGCCGTACGCGGTGCCGCTCCCCGCCGACCAGCCGGAGGAGCCGGACAGCGAGGTGCT
>NZ_JBPQTV010000468.1:0-3807 GCF_051386515.1 Streptomyces sp. URMC 123
TCACGGCTGTAACCGCTGCGGACGGGGGCGGCGGCCGGCTGCCGTACGCGGCCGGGGCGGGCCGCCGTCGCCGCGCCCCCGCCACCGCCCTCGTGGCGCCGAGCCATCAGTACGCCCCGCGGCCGTCGACCACCGCGCGGAACGTCCGGGCGATCACGTCCAGATCGCCGGTGATCGACCAGTTGTCCGCGTACCGCAGATCCAGCGCCACGCTCTCGTCCCAGGACAGGTCCGAGCGCCCGCTGATCTGCCACAGCCCCGTCAGCCCCGGCTTCACCGCGAGCCGCCGCACCTCGACCTCGTCGTACTGCGCCACCTCGTCCGGCAGCGGAGGGCGCGGCCCCACCAGCGACATGTCGCCGCGCAACACGTTCACCAGCTGCGGCAGTTCGTCCAGGGAGCTGCGGCGCAGCGCCCGGCCCACGCGGGTGACCCGGGGGTCGCGCCGCATCTTGAACAGCGGCCCGTCCTTCTCGTTGGCCGCCGCCAGCTCCGCCCGGCGCCGCTCGGCGTCGACCACCATGGTGCGGAACTTCCACATCGTGAACGGCGCCCCGTGCCGTCCGACCCGGGTCTGGCGGTGCAGCACCGGGCCGGGCGAGGTGCACCGGATGGCCAGCGCCACCACGGCGAACAGCGGGGCGAGCAGCAGCAGTCCGAGCGCCGCGCCGGCGCGGTCGAGCAGCGCCTTGAGCAGGACGTGCGCGCCGCGCCGGTGCGGCGGGGCGATGTGCAGCAGCGACAGCCCGGCGACCGTCGCCACCTGGACGCGGCGCAGCGCGACATCGGTCAGCCCCGGCGCCACGGCCAGCGGCAGCCCGGCGTCGTGCAGCGCCCAGGAGAGTCTTCGCAGCCGCTCGCCGGTCAGCCCCGGACCGGGCGCCACCAGCGCCAGTTCGGCGCCGAGCTGGCCGGCGGCGGTCAGCACCGGCATCCAGTCCTCGCCGGGCGTGTCCGGCGTGCGGGCGCCGAGCCGGGCGGGCGCGGGCAGCCCTGAGGCGAGCGGCCCGGGGCCCACCGGCACGGCGCCGATCACCACATACGCGTGGTCGGTGCGCCCGGCCAGGTGCTCGACCACCTCGTCGGCCGCGCTGGGCTCCCCGATCACCAGCACCCGGCGCACGGCCTGGGCCTCCCGGCGCAGCGCGGTCAGATGCCGGTGGGTGACCTTGCGGCAGACGGTGGTCAGCACGGGCGCGCCGGACAGCGCGAGCAGCGCCAGATGCGGCGCGGAGCTCTCGCCGACGGTGATCCGGGCGACGGCGAGCAGCCCCAGCAGGGTCAGCCAGTCGTGGACCACCGGCAGGACGCCCCGGGACTCCCCGAGGGCGGCCTCGGAGTAGCGGTCGTGCGCGGCCCGTACGGTGAGCCAGACCGCGGCGGCCGTGAGCGCGGCGAGCAGCGGGTGGGGCTGTCGGGTCGCCTGGAAGACGATCACCACCGGTGCGGCGATGCCCAGCACGTCCGTGACCAGCGCCACGGGCAGATACCAGGTCGCCTTGTCGCTCCGTGCTCGCGAAACGCTCTTTTCCATCGATAACGGATGTATCAGATCGGAATTGGGCATACCGATACGCCGCATGGACCCCCCTGGCACATCGCGACCGTGAAGGCACGCCACCGCCTCCCCTGGGGTGGCGCGCCGAGGTGTCAGAGACGCTATGTCAAACTACGGCGCGTTCGCTGCAGTTTGCAGGAACTTTTCTGCAGGGTCATTCGGCGGCGGCCCCGGGGCGCTCACGACGGGTGTTGTGGCTGTTCGCACCCTTGCGGTTTCCGATGTCGGATGCGCACGCCGGGCGCCCCGGGTGCCGGCGGAGGGGCACCACCAGGGGCTCGCCGGTCCGCGGGTGCGGCAGGACCTCGATCCGCTGGCCGTAGACCCGGGACAGCAGGGCCTCCTCGAAGACCTCGGCCGGCGGGCCGTCCGCCGCGATCCGGCCACCGTGCAGCACGGCGACCCGGTCGGCGTGCGCGGCCGCGAGGCCCAGGTCGTGCAGGACCACGACGACCGCGTCCCCGGCCGCCGCACGCTCCCGGCAGGTCCGCAGCACCAGTTCCTGATGGCGCAGATCGAGCGCGGCCGTCGGCTCGTCGAGCAGCAGCAGCGGTGCCCGTTGCGCCAGCACCCGGGCGAGCGCGACCCGGGCCCGCTCGCCCCCGGACAGCCCGGAGAAGGGCCGCCGGGCGAAGCCGGCCGTCTCCGTGGCGGCGAGCGCCGCGGCCACCGCCCGGTCGTCCTCGTCCTCGGCGGGCGTGCCGGCCCAGGGCGCCCGCCCCATCCGGACCACCTGGGCCACGGTGAACGGGAAGGACAGCGTGGCCGACTGCGGCAGCACGGCGCGGCGCAGCGCGAGGTCGGCCGGGCTCCATGCGGGGGCCGGGCGGTCGGCGATCCGCACTTCGCCCGCGGCGGCCGGCAGATCGGCGGCGAGCGCGGCGAGCAGCGTGGACTTGCCCGCGCCGTTCGGCCCGACCAGCGCCAGCACCTCGCCGGCCACGACGGTCAGGTCCACCCCGTCGAGCACCGGCCGGCCGCCCAGCCGCACCGCGAGCGCCCGGGCCTCGGCGAGCGGCTCGCCGGGCGGTACGGGGGCGGGCAGCGAGCGGGCCCGCACGTGTCCGCCGAGCAGCCCGCGGATTCCCGTACCCAGCCGCGTGACTCCGCCCGGCAGCGTGATCCGGTCCGTGCGCGTGGTCGGGTCCGTGCGCGTGGCCGCGTCCGTTCGCCCGGTGGCGCTCGCCCTCATGCCCAGCCTCCCTGCTTGCGGCGGGTCCTGCGCAGCAGCCAGAAGAAGAACGGGCTGCCGAACAGCGCGGTCAGCACGCCCAGCGGCAGCTCCGCCGGCCGGGCCACGGTGCGGGCGGCGAGGTCGGCGGCGGCCAGCACCAGGGCGCCGCCGAGCGCGCTGCCGGGAACGAGGAAGCGGTGCCCGGGGCCCACGGCCATCCGCAGCAGATGCGGCACCAGCAGGCCGACGAACGTGACGATGCCGGCCACGGCCACGGCCGCCGCCGTCAGCAGCGCCACCAGGAGCATCACCGTCATCCGCAGCCGCTCCACGGCCACGCCGAGGTGGCGCGCGGGCCGCTCGCCCAGCGCGAGCAGGTCCAGCGAGCGCGCGCAGCCGGGCGCCAGGGCCAGCCCGACCACCGCGCACGGCAGCACGGCCAGCACCTTGGGCCAGGTGGCCTGGGCGAGCGAACCGAGCTGCCAGAAGGTGATCTGGGTGATCTGCGCGGTGTCCGCGAAGAAGATGAACAGGCCGATCAGCGCGCCGGCGAAGGCGTTGACGGCGATGCCGGTGAGGATGAGCGTGACGACTTCCGCGCGCCCGCCGGAGCGGGACAGGGCGTAGACGATCAGGACGGTCAGCAGCCCGACGGCGAACGCGCAGGCGGGGACGGTCCAGTTGCCGAGGAACCGCAGGCCCAGCGCGATGGCGCCGACCGCGCCGACGGCCGCGCCCGCCGAGATCCCGATGACGCCGGGCTCCGCCAGCGGATTGCCGAACACGCCCTGCATCAGCGCGCCCGCGCAGCCGAGCGACGCGCCGACGAGCAGCGCGAGCACGACGCGCGGCAGCCGCACGTTCCACAGCACGCTCTCTCCGACCCGGTCCAGCGCGTCCCCGCCGAGCCCGGCCCGGTGCAGCAGCGACCCCACCACGTCGCCGAGCCCGATGTGGTACGCCCCCGTTCCGGCGGACAGCAGGCAGACGAGGACGAGCGCGACCACGAGGCCGGTGCTGACGGCCGCGGCGGTGACCTTTCCGGGGGAGGCCGGAGACGGGTCGGGGTCGGGGT
>NZ_JBPQTV010000469.1:0-3778 GCF_051386515.1 Streptomyces sp. URMC 123
GCGCGCGGGCAGCGCGGGTGGAAGGGGCAGCCCGGGGGCGGGGCCAGCAGGCTGGGCGGGGTGCCGGGGATGGGGGTGAGGGCCTCGTCCACGTCCGAGGAGAGCCGGGGCATCGAGCGCAGCAGCCCCCAGGTGTAGGGGTGTTCGGGCGTTCGGAGGACCTCCCGCACGCTGCCGCGCTCCACGGCCCGGCCGGCGTACATCACCAGCACGTCGTCGGCGGTGTTGGCGACCACGCCCAGGTCGTGGGTGATCAGGATGATCGCGGACCCGAACTCCTGCTGGAGGTCCTTGAGTAGATCGAGGATCTGGGCCTGCACCGTGACGTCGAGGGCGGTGGTCGGCTCGTCGGCGATGAGCAGGTCCGGGTCGCAGACCAGCGCCATCGCGATCATCGCGCGCTGGCGCATGCCCCCGGAGAACTGGTGGGGATAGTCGTCCACGCGCAGCCCGGGGTTGGGGATGCCGACCTTCCGGAGCATCTCGACCGCCTTGCTCCGCGCCTCGCGGCGGGAGGCGCCGGTGTGCTTGCGGTACGGCTCCGCGATCTGCCGGCCCACGGTGTAGTACGGCGAGAGCGCGGTCAGCGGGTCCTGGAAGATCATCGCCATCTTGTTGCCGCGCAGCCGCTCCAGGGTCCGCTCGGGGGCGCCGATCAGCTCCTGGCCGTCCAGCCGGATCTCCCCGGTGACGGTGGTGTTCCGGGGGTTGTGCAGGCCGAGCACGGTCAGATTGGTGACGGACTTCCCGGAGCCCGACTCGCCGACGATGCCCAGGGTGCTGCCGCGCTCCAGGTCGAAGGAGAGGCCGTCGACGGCCTTGACGATGCCGTCCTCGGTGGCGAAGCGGACGTACAGCTCGCGCACCGAGAGGAAGGCGCCGCCGGCGGCGCCCGCCGGCCCGCCCGCTTCCTTGGTCAGGGTGGTCACTGGCAGATCTCCTAGGACAGCCGCACACGGGGGTCGATGAACGCGTACGCGGCGTCGACGATGACGTTGAAGAGCACGATCAGGGCGGCGCTGAAGAGCATCACGCCCATGAGCATCGGCAGATCGTTGTTGATCACGGACATCACGGCGAGCCGGCCGAGCCCCGGCAGCGAGAAGGTGAACTCGGTGATCATCGCGCCGCCGAAGAGGGCGCCCAGATCGATGCCGAGGATGGTGACGATCGGGATGAGCGAGCCCCGCCAGGCGTACCGGAGGAACACCGTCCGCCCGGACATGCCCTTGGCCCGCGCGGTGCGCACATGGTCCTCCTGGAGCTGCTCGATCATCGTCGAGCGGGCCATGCGGGTGTAGTTGGCGGTGAAGATCGTCGCCAGCACCGCCCAGGGGATGAGCAGCCCGGTGAACCACTTGCCGGGGTTCGAGGTCAGATCGGTGTACCCGGGCTGCGGGAACAGCTCCAGCTGATAGACCAGCAGCGCCATCACCAGCGGCCCGAGGAAGTAGATCTGCATCGAGCTGAGCACCAGCGAACCGGCGCTGAAGACCTTGTCCACCAGGGTGCCGCGGCGCCAGGCGGCGATCAGGCCGGCGCCCAGGCCCAGCACGAGGAAGACCACGGTGGCCCCGATGGCCAGCGAGACGCTGGTGGGGAAGCGGTCCAGGATGGTGTCCCAGACCGGCGCGGAGTCGTGGTACGAGTACCCCAGGCAGGGCGCGGGGCAGGGGCCCGTGTCGTAGTCCCGGCCGGCGAAGATCCCGGCCATGTACTCCCAGTACTGCACGGGGATCGGCTGATCGGTGCCCAGGTTCTTCCGCACGAGCGCCAGCGTCTCGGGGTCGCAGGTCTTGCCGCAGGCGAGCAGGGCGGGGTCACGGGGCACGGCGTGGAAGAGGAAGAACGTGACGGCGCTGATGAAGAGGAGGATCACCAGGGCGCCGAGGGTCCGGCGGGCCAGGAATCGCAGCATGGCGTGGCAGCTCTCAGCGACGGAGGCGGTGGGCGGGTGCGTCCGTCCGCCGGCGCGGCGGGCGGACGGACGCGGCCTGAGCGGTGGCTACTGCTCGACGGGTGCTACTGCTTGAGGTAGAGCTTGCGCGGGTCGATGCCGGCGATGTCCGTGTTGTAGACCACCCCGCCGATGTTCGAGCCGTAGAGCTGGACCTGCTTGAAGTAGTAGGTCGGGACGACCGGCAGGACTTCTTCGAGGATGTACTGGCTCAGCTTGAACCATTCGGCACCGGCCTGCTTGGTGTCGGTGATCTTGCGAATGCGGTCGATCTCCGAATTGATCTTCGGGTCGTTGACATGCGAGTAGTTGTTCGCGCCGTCCTGGATGGTGCGGCCGTCGTAGAGCGGCGGGATCACCGTGGCGGCGCTGGGCCAGTCGGCGCCCCAGTTGTTGTTGTAGAGGTCGTAGCCGTTGTCCACCTTGCCGACCAGGTCGTAGTAGCTCTCGGCCGGGATCTCCTTGCGCTGGACGTCGAAGCCCGCCTTCTTGAGCGCGTCCGCCACGGCCACCGAGGCCTGCTGCCCCTCGGGGGTGTTGATGTAGGCGTAGGTGAGCTTCATGCCCTTCTGGCCGGACTCCTCCAGCAGCTTCTGGGCCCGGGGGATGTCACCGAGGGGCTTCTTGAGCTTGTCGTAGGGGTCGTAGCCCTTCTGGTAGCCGGTCAGGGTCGGGCTGATGACCCCGCCCGCCAGCTCGCCGGCGGGGCTGCCGCCGTACGCCGCGAGGATCGACTTGATCGGCACGGCGTGGGTGATCGCCTCCCGGACCTTCTTGTCCTTGATCCGGTTCATGTTCATGGCGATCTGGCCGACGTAGGGCTGGTAGCCCGACACCGAGCGCTTCTTGGCGGCCTCGTCCTGGAAGAGCTTGGGCAGGCTGGAGGCGTCGACGGAGTTGTTGAAACTGATCGCGTTCTTGTTCTCACCGGCGTCGGACATCAGCCGCTCGCTGGAGTCCTTGTACTGGTGGTTGAAGGTGATCTCGAACTTGTCGACGTACTGGTTGCGCGCCGGGTCCGTCTTCGGGTCCCAGTTCTCGTTCTTCACCAGCGTCATCGACTTGCCGGTCTTGAAGGACTCGATCCTGTACGGGCCGGTGGCGAGCGGCGCGCGGTCGTACGCCTTCTGGGTGTCCTTGGCGCCCGCGGGCACCGCCCCGTAGCCCGGCATCGCCAGCGCGTACGGCACGTCCGCCTGCGGCTCCTTGAAGTGGAAGACGACCGTCTTCTCGTCCGGCGTCTCCAGCACGGTGTCCGGCAGGTGCTTGCCCTTGTACGGGCCGTCCGGGAGCAGTTCGCGGTACTTGGCGCCGCTGACGCCGGCCAGCCACTGCTGGATGAACGTCGGGCCCTCCGTGATGAACGAGGCGAACTGGCGCTCGAAGGTGTGTCTGATGTCCTTCGAGGTGATGGGCGAGCCGTCCTGGAACTTGATGCCGTCCTTGAGCGTGTACGTCCATGTCTTGCCGCCGTCGGAGGACTTGCCGCTGTCGGTGGCCAGGTCGCCGACGATGGAGTACGTGCCGTCGTTGCTCAGCTTGTTCGCCGTCAGCCCGCGGTGGATCAGCCGGGACAGCGACCCCTCGTCCGACACATAGATCTGCGCCGGGTCGAGGTGGGCGTAACTGTCCCGCTGCAGGACCCGGATCGTGCCGCCGGGCTTGGCACCGGGCACCGCCTCGGCCGGCCCCGTGGAGGCCTTCGCGTCGGCGAAGGCGACCAGGGCCCGCTGCTCCGTGGGCTCCTTGCCGTCGCCGCCCTCCTTGCCGCCGCCCTTGCCGCCCCCGCTGCTGCACGCGGTGAGAGCGAGGGCGCCGGCC
>NZ_JBPQTV010000470.1:0-3759 GCF_051386515.1 Streptomyces sp. URMC 123
GCGCTGCACCGCGCCCATCGACACCCCGGCCTCCGCGGCCACGTCCCGCAGCGTGACCCCCTCCAGCCCGCGGCGGTCGGCGAGCGCGCACACGGCATCGGCGATCAGCCGCCGCCGCTCCTCGTGGTCGATCTGCCTGGGCATGGGGCTCCACCGTTCCTTCACGGGCCGCGCCCGGTCCCGCGCCGGGGTCGCCCTCAAATTCCGATGCGTTTGCATCGGAACCGAGGATACGGTGTGATGCAGATGCATCGGAACGTGTCGTAGCCATGAACGAGGGAAAGGGGCAGGGGCCCGCGCACCGCCCATGGCGGCGCGCCGGTCCCGGTGAAGCGATGGACAGCGAGAAGGAGCTGTGGCGGCGCAACGCGACGGAGCTGGGAGCCGCGGTCGCCCGCGGCGAGGTCGACGCGGCGGAGGTGGTGGAGAGCCACCTGGAGCGCGTCGCCGCCACGAACCCGGCCGTCAACGCCGTCACCCAGCTCATGGCGGACGCCGCCCGCCGGGCGGCGCGCGAACTCGACCGGCGCCGCGCCCGCGGCGAGGCACTCGGCCCGCTGGCCGGCGTGCCCTTCACCGTCAAGGAGAACATCCACGTCGCCGGCTGGCCGACCACCCACGGCGTGCCGGCGCTGCGCGACCACGTGGCCGCGGCCGACTCCCCGCCCGTGCGCCGGCTGCGCGCCGCCGGCGCGATCCCCATCGGGCACTCCAACATGCCCGATCTGGCCCTCTCCACCACCCCCGAGAGCGGGCTCTTCGGCGCCACGCTCAACCCCTGGGACCCCACCCGGACCCCGGGCGCCACCAGCAGCGGTGACGGCGTGGCGGTGGCCGTCGGCATGGCGGCGCTCGGCCTCGGCAACGACTCGGGCGGCTCCGTGCGCCTCCCGGCCGCGTTCAACGGGGTGGCCGCGCTGAAGCCCGGCTACGGCCGGTTCGCCGCCGACCACCGCGTATACGGCCAGGAGCCGACGCTGGCCTCGCAGCTCTTCCCGGTCGACGGGCCCCTGGCCCGCTCGGTCGCCGATCTGCGCGCCGCCGCCGAGGCGCTCGTGGGCGCCGACGCCCAGGACCCCCGCGCCGTGCCCGTCCCGCTGAGGGGCCCCCGCCCCGCCGGCCCGATCCGCGTCGGGGTGGTCGTCGACCCGACCGGCGCCGGGACGCATCCGCGGGTGCGGGCCGCCGTCGACGAGGCCGCCGCGGCGCTGGAGGCGGCCGGCTACGCCCCGGAGGAGGTGAGCGTCCCCCGGCTGGAGGAGAGCCTGGAGAGCTACGGCCGGCTCATCATGACCGAGTTCGGCCTCAACTGGGCCCGGATCAGGACCCTGCTCACCGAGGAGAGCGCCCGCCACATCGAGCTGTCCATGGAGCGCACCCCGCCCGCCGACCTGGCCGAGTACATCCGGCACACCGGCGTACGGCTCTCCGTCCAGCGCGACTGGGCCGCGCTCCAGGAGACCCACCCGCTGCTCCTCGCGGCGACCCACACCCAACCCGTACCGGCGCGGGAGGCGCCGAAGGACGTCGAGAGCCACCTGGAGGCCGTGCTGCCGTTCGCCCTCTGCACCGCGACCTCCTACGTCGGGGTGCCCGCGGTGTCCGTGCCCACCGGACTCGCGGCCGGCATGCCCCAGGGCGTGCAGCTCATCGGGCGGGCGTACCGCGAGGATTTGTGCCTCGACGCCGCCGAGGTGATCGAGCGTCACTTCGGCGTCCTCGCCCCCGTGGAGCCCCGCCCGGCGCCGGCGCGCGCCTGACCGGGGGTTCTCCCCACCTCGCAGGGGCGGGCCCACCGGCTGTCCCGACGTGGCCCACCGCGGCGATCCTGGTCCGGCGGGCCCGCACCGGGCCCGCCGGACCCACGACGGGCGCCCCGAACGGTGACCTGCCACGGACCCGGGGACGGGGCCCGTCCCGGGTCCTGAACGGGGGCCTGCCATGGGTCCCGAACGGGGGTCGCGCGGGCCCGGACGCACGGGCCCGCGCGGGGCCGGGCGGCGGACCGGACGGCCCGAGCGGCATCTGGCGAATGGACGGCTACGGCACCGTCGTCACGCTCGACCGCGGGCGCCTCCAGGAGTACCAGGTCACCGGCGTCAGCTGTCTGAAGGGCTCCTCCGCCGAGCGCGCCGCCGGCGCCGCGCCGGGCCGCTACACCACCCCCGACGGGGAGATCGTCACCGTGCGCCCGGCCGGGCCGCCCAACCGGGCCCTGCTGCACTGGGACGGCTCGCCCGGCGACCGCGGGCTGCGCCGGGGCGTCCCGCCGCACATCACCACACCGGTGTTCACCCCGGAGGAACTCGAGCACGGCCGTGACACGGCCTTCGACCGGGCCGTCGCCGAGCTCGGCCGCTGAAGAACAACTGGGCGACGGACAGGGGGCGGCTGAGGGGGGCGGCGGCGCGGTCAGCCGCCGGTCGCCCGTGGCAGCCGGTGCAGCTCCACCCGGGTCAGCTCCCCGGCCGCCACCTCCGCGGTCATGTACGTGCAGTACGGCTGGCGCCGCCGATCCGTCGGCGACCCCGGGTTCAGCAGCCGCGGACCGCCCTCGGCCGTGCTGTCCCACGGAATGTGGCTGTGCCCGAAGACCAGGACGTCCACGTCCGGGAACCGCTCGGCGCAGCGCCGCTCGCGGCCCTGGGCCGGGCCCGTCTCGTGGACCACGGCGAACCGCACGCCGCCGAGCTCCGCGCGGGCCACCTCCGGCAGCCGCGCGCGCAGCTCGGGCCCGTCGTTGTTGCCGTACACGCCGATGAGCCGCGCGGCGGACCCGGAGAGCAGATTCAGGGTGCCGACATCCACCCAGTCCCCGGCGTGCACCACCACATCGGCGAGCTCCACCCGGGCGAGGAGCTCGTCCGGGAGCCGCTTGGCCCGGCGCGGCACATGGGTGTCGGCCATGAGCAGCAGCCGCAGGGCGGGTGAGGGCGAGCGGCCCGTCCCCGCCGCACCGCCGGCACCGGCGCGCTCGACCATGGCCTCTCCTCCCTGCGGCCGCCCCGTCGGGACCGGCCCGCGCCGACAGCGTACGAGGGTGAGGGCGCGCGGCCGGGTGGACGGCGGTGTCGGTGTACGCCGGGTGTACGACGGTGGCAGCGTACGGCGGATGCGCGCGACCGCCCCGCGGTACGCCGCCGACCGGCCGATGGGGGTGTTGTGCGTGGGCACCGCGGGTGAAATCGCGGGGCTCCGGTGAATGGAGTTCCGCTGCGGGGGGAGCATCCAGAGGCCGGGGCCGGATCGCATGGGCCACGGTGGGCGCGTGAGCATCGCGCGCCGTGGCGTCGAAGGAAAGACACGTAGTGATGGCAACAGGCACGGTGAAGTGGTTCAACGCCGAAAAGGGTTTCGGCTTCATCGCCCAGGACGGCGGGGGGCCGGACGTGTTCGTCCATTTCTCGGCCATTCAGTCCAGCGGTTACAAGTCGCTGGAAGAGAACGACAAGGTCAGTTTCGACGTCACCCAGGGCCCCAAGGGCCCCCAGGCGGAGAACGTTCACCTCCAGCAGTGACGGCGGCTCCGGGGCGGCCGTGAGCCGCCCCGGAGCGCCGAGGGATGCCGGTCCGGGCCTCCGGCGCCGGCGGCGCGCCCGCGTCCCGGACGAGCCCGGCCAGCCAGCTCCGGAAGGCCGCCTTGTGGCCGCGGGCGGCCGCCGCCACGGCGGGGGAGACGGCCCCCAGCTCGCCGAAGGAACGGAAGGGGGGGGGGGGGGGGGGGGGGGGGGGGGGGGGGGGGGGGGGGGGGGGGGGGGG
>NZ_JBPQTV010000471.1:0-3757 GCF_051386515.1 Streptomyces sp. URMC 123
ACGGCGTGGCGGCACGGTCGTGTCTCAGTCGATCCACCGAAGGCGGCCCGCGGCCTCCGGCCCAGGGTCGAGCCGGCCCCCGTACCACTCCTCGATCAGCCGCCGGGCGAGGTAGCGCCGATCGGGCAGCGCCACCCGCCCGGCACGGACGGCCTCCGCCAGCGCCTCCCGGGTGAACCAGCGGACCGCCGCGATCTCGCGCCCGTCGGCCCGCGCGGCGGACGAGTCGACGCGCGCCCGGTAGCCCAGCATCAGGCTGCCGGGGAACGGGTGCGACTCGGTCTCCACGCAGCGCACCTCGCCGACGGCCACGCCCGCCTCCTCCGCGGCCTCGCGCCGCGCTGCGGCCTCCGCCGTCTCCCCGGGCTCGACGTACCCGGCGAAGACCGAGTACTGGTGCCCGGGCCAGCGGGTACGGCTGCCGAGCAGGCACCGGTCCTGCCCGTCGACGACCAGGACGAGCACGGCGGGGTCGGTGCGCGGGTGGTGCTCGGTGCCACACGCTGTGCAGCGCCGCAGGTGACCGCCGAGCTCCGGTGCGGTGCGCCCTCCGCAGCGGCAGCAGAAGCCGTGCGAGCGGTGCCAGTTCTCCAGAGCGGTGGCGTGGGTCAGCATGCCGTGGTCCCGGGCGCTCAGCGGGTGGGCCACGGTGTCCAGGCACGCGACCCGCGGTGCGCCGACGGGCGCCTCGGGCAGCCGATCGGCGGCGTACGCGAAGTACACCGTGCCGGCTCGGTCGGTGCCCAGGAGGTACCGCTCCCCGCCCGCTGGACAGTCCCGCGGGCGGACCAGAGCCAGCCGTGAGCCGCCGCCGGCCCCCCGGGTGACGTAGGTCCGTCCGCCGGACAGCGGCAGCACGCGGGTGCCGTCGCACTGCCAGGCGCGGCGGAGCCACGCGCCGTCCGCCCGCCGTTCGGTGGCGCGGTCCAGCGGCTCTGCGTCCGGGTGCGCGTGCAGCTCCGCGTCCGGGCCCATGAGAAGCGAGTCCGCGAGAAGCGGGTCCGGGAGAAGCGGGCCCACGGCGCCGGGCGTTGTGGGCGGCCGGCGATTCACGAGAGCCTCACGGTGACGGTCTTGGGGCGCTGGTACTCGTGCAGGGCGAGCGTGCTGAGGTCGGTGCCGTGCCCCGATCCGCGGCGCCCGCCGTGGGGCAGCTCGGCGGTCTGCCGCAGATGGCAGTTGACCCAGACCTCGCCCGCGTCCAGGGCCTGGGCCACCGTGAGCAGCCGGGACGCGTCGCCACCCCAGACGCTGGCGGCCAGCGCCATCGGTGTGCTGTTGGCCAGCGCGACCGCGTGTTCCACGGAGTCGGCGCACTGCACGGTCAGGCAGGGCCCGAAGACCTCCTCCCGCACCGCCGGGTCGTCGTCCTCCAGGTAGGCCAGTACGGTGCCCGCCCGCCAGTACCCCGTCGGCTCGGCCTGCGGGGCCATCGGCGCGGTGTGCACGAAAGCGGCACTGGAGGACCGCAGGATGCGGTCGTAGCGGGCCAGTTGGTCGGAATTGTTCAGCGGGCCGAAGTCGGCGCCGGCCCGCTGGTTGTCCATGGCGTCGGCCAGGCCCTCCATGACCCGGTGGTAGTTCTCGCGCAGGGTGATCACCCGCGCCGGGGCCGCACAGCTCTGCCCGGCGTTGTAGACGCAGGCGCGTACGATCTCCTGGCAGCTGTCCGCGGGCGCGTCCGGCAGGACCACGACCGGGCAGTTGCCGCCCAGCTCCAGGCTGAGTCGGCGGAGTCCGGCCCCGGCGGCCACGTCCAGGCCACCGGCCACACTGCCGGTGAACGCCACCGCGTCCACCGCGCTCCGCGCCAGCAGCCGCCCGGTCTCCCGGTCCCCGGTCACGGTCCGCACCACGCCCGGGCCGAGGATCTCCTGGGCGTCGGCCGCGAGCAGCTGGGCCGTGTCGGGGGTGGTGAGCGCGGGCTTGAGCACCACGGAGTTGCCCGCCGCCAGGGCGGGGCCCAGCCGCCAGGCCGCCATCATGAGCGGGTAGTTCCAGGGCACGATCGCGGCGACCGTGCCCAGGGGCTCCCAGCGCACCCAGCTCTCGTGCCCGGTCAGGTACCGGCCGCCGGCCGGAGCCAGGCCGGTGCGTCCCGCGCCGGCGTAGAAGCGCAGGAGGTCGGTGGCGTTGCGGACCTCCGCGCGCGCCTCCTCCTCCGGCTTGCCGGTCCCCGCCCGCTCCGCGTCGACGTACTTCGCCGCCGTCGCCTCGACGGCGTCCGCCAGGCGCAACAGCCGGTCACCGCGCTCCGCGGGGGTGAGGGCCGCCCAGCCCTTCTGGGCCCGGCGGGCGTCGGCGACGGCCTCGCGGACCTCGTCGTCGCGTGCGGGAACCGTATGGGACCTGGGGGTTCCGTCGCGAGGGTCCCGCAGGGTCACCGGTGAGGGGCGGTCGGAGGTCTCCGGTACGTCGGCGTCAGACATGTGAGGCATTCCCATGCAGAGAGAAAGCGGAAGCGAAAAGGGAAGGGGGCGGCCGTGGCACCGCGCGGTTCACCGCTCAGTGGCTCGACTCCCCGGAGGCGAGCGCTGCCCGGTCGACCTTCCCCGAGGGGGTCAACGGCATGGCCGCGACGATCTCGTAGACGGAGGGGCGCATCCACTCCGGGAGCCGCCGTGCCGCGTGCGCGCGCACCTGCTCCACGCGCGTGTCCGGCGACGTCCGCAGACACGCCGCCAGCACACCGACCCCGCCCTGGACGCGGGGCACCACCACGCACTCCAGCACACCCGGGCAGTCGGCCAGCGCCGCCTCGACCTCGCCCGGCTCCACGCGGTGTCCTCGCACCTTGACCTGGTCGTCGGCGCGGCCCAGGAACTCCAGTCTGCCGTCCGGTGTCCGGCGGGCGCGGTCCCCGGTGCGGTACATCCGCGAGCCGTCCGCGGCCCAGGGGTCGGCGAGGAAACGCGCGGCCGTCAGCCGCGGACGGCCCAGGTAACCGCGGGCGAGCGTGGGCCCCGCGACGTACAGTTCGCCCGGTTCACCGGCCGGCACCGGGCGCAGCCGGTCGTCCAGCAGGTGGATGCGCTGGCCGGGCAGCGGCGCCCCCAGGTGCGGCGTGTCGCCCTCGATCGGCGCCCAGGTGTTGTCCACGGTGGTCTCGGTGGTCCCGTACACGTTGACCGCGTCCAGCAGGCCCGCCGCGGAGTGCTCGGCGAGCGTGCGCCACAGCCGGGGGGAGACGGACTCGCCGCCGACCCACAGGCGCAGCCCGGAGCCGACCGGCAGCGCGGCGGCCAGCCGGCCGACCACCAGCTCGGCCAGGCCGGGCGTGATGTCCAGGTCGGTGAGGCGGGCGCCGGTGACGGCCGCCACCAGCCGCTGGGGCACCCGGCGCGCCAGGTCGTCGACGACCACCACCGTGTCGCCGCGGCAGACGCGGGCCCACTGCTGGATCGAGGCGTCGAAGGAGGGGCTGGCGGACCAGCCGATCCGGGCCGCCCCCGGCCGGATCGCGCCGGCCGCCTCCAGGCCGGCCAGCAGGTGCGCCAGCGCACCGTGCTCCACCTGCACGCCCTTGGGGCGGCCGGTGGACCCCGAGGTGTAGATGACGTAGGCCACGTGGCCGGGGGTGACCGTCGGCGGGCGGAAGGAGGCGTGGGAAGCGGGCGCGGGACCGTTCGAGGGAACGCCGTACGGGGGAGCGCTGTACGGGGGAACGCCGTACCGGGGGATGTCCTCCAGGGGCAGGAGGTCGGTGCCCGGCGGGAAGAGGCCCTCCGGCGGGCGCGCCGCGCCGGTGCCGGACGTC
>NZ_JBPQTV010000472.1:0-3720 GCF_051386515.1 Streptomyces sp. URMC 123
GCCCCGGCCCACGCCCGCGCCCACGCCCGCGCCGGGGCCTGGGCCGGGGCTGGGGCCGGGGCTCGGGCCGGTCCCGGGGCTCGGGCCGGCAGCTGCCGCAAGGCGGCGGGCAGTTGCACCAGCACCATCAGCACGCTGCCGACGGCGACCCCCACGGCGGCCGCCCGCACCCCCCAGAGACCGTGCAGCACCAGTACGGAGGTGAGGATGCCGAGGTTGTACGCGCAGTAGATCGCGGCGGGGGGTACGAACCGCTGGTGCGCGCGGAGGGCGGCGCTGAGGTAGCCGGTGACCCCGAAGGTGAGCACGGTGACCGCCGTCAGACGGGTGCAGGTGATGGCCAGTTCGGGGTCGGCGAGGCCCGGCGCGAGCCCCCGTACGAGCAGCGGGGCGCCGACCACCAGCAGGGCGGCGCAGCAGGCCAGGGCCACGAACAGCCGGGGCGCGGTGGAGACCAGCAGCCGGCGCACGGGGTCGGGGTGCCCGGCGCCGCGCGCCGCCCGCCGGGAGAGGGCGAGGCTGAACGCCGGGATCATCACCAGCGCCATGGCGTCCTCGATCAGCAGCGTCGCCGCGACCTCGGGCACGGTCCAGGCCACGAGGAAGGCGTCGGTCTCCCCGTCGGCGCCGAACAGATGGGCGATCATCTGATCGCGGCCGAGGCCGAGCAGGGCCCCGGCGGCGGTCAGTACGGCGGTGACGGCGGCGGCCCGCGCGACGAACGGATCGGCGGCCGTACGTGCCGGGGGTTCCGTGCGTGCCGGTCGCGCCGCGCGTGTCGGTCGCGCTGTCCGATCCCTGTGGTCCGCGTGGTCCGCGTGGTCTGCCTGGTCCGTGTGTTCCGCGCCGGAGGCGGTGGGGGCGGTCTCGCTCATCGGGGAGCGGCCGTCCCGTCGGGGGGCCGGTCCGCGGCCGGGGCCAGCGCCCACCAGGCCGTCAGGCCCAGGACGACCGCGGTCAGTACGGTGGACGGGCCGCCGATGTCCGCGTAACCGAAGTCGATGAGCTGCCAGACGAGCAGGCCGACGGCGACCAGCCGGCAGTCCGCTCCCCCGCGGACGCCCGGCCCGGCGGGTCGGCGCCGGAGGGCGAGGAGCAGCAGCGCGCACCAGCCGCCGCCCAGGGCGAGCAGGCCGAGCAGCCCCTGCTCGCTCAGCAGCAGTAGATACATGTTGTGCGGGGAGAGCAGCGGCTCCCGCCGGTACGCCAGGCCCGCGCCCGCCGTGTCACTGCCGGCGGACAGCCCCAGGGAGGCGTGGGAGTCGCGGTGCGCGGGGAACCCCTTGAGGCCCACGCCGGCCGCCGGTTCCTCGCGCCACATGCCGACGGCCGCCTCCCACAGGGCGTACCGGTCTGTCACGGACCGGTCGGGGGCGGTGGCCACCTCGGTGATGCTGGTGAGGCGCTCCCCGATGACCTGGGAGCCGACGCCGAGGCCGCCGAGCAGCACCACGGCCGCGGCCACCGCGGCGACCAGCGCGCGCAGCGCGACCCGGGCCCCGGTGAGCAGCAGCATCACCGCGGCGGCGCCGGCCGTGGCGATCCAGGAGCCGCGGCTGAAGGACATGGCCAGCGGCACGGCCAGGAACGCGGCGCAGGAGAGCGCCGCGGCCCTCGTCCCGCGCGCGACCCTCCGCGAGCCGCCGGGGGGCGCCAGGGCCACGCCGAGCGAGACGACGAGGCCGTAGGAGACGACCGTGGCCATGCCCATGATGTCCAGGGGGCCGAAGGTGCCGACGGCCCGGATGTCCCGGCCGGCGTACGAGGCGCCGGTGCCGGTGACGTACTGGTGGACCCCCACCGCTCCCTGCATCAGCGCGACGACCACCACCGCGCCCGCCACCAGCCGGAAGTCGCGCCGGGAGCGCAGCATCAGCAGCACGGCGACGGGCACGAGCACGAAGATCTGGATGTGGCGGACGAAGCCCGGGAGGGCGGCGGCGGGGTCGTCGGCGACGCAGGCGGCCACCGCGATCGCCACCGTGGGCGCCGCGAACACGGCCGCGGCGACGGCGGTCAGCGGCCGGCGCCGGGAGCGCAGCAGCCGTGCGACGCAGACGGCCACGAGCGCGCCGGACGCGGCGTCGGCGAGCGTGACCTGCGCGGGCACGGCCGGGTCGCCCCGGTACATGGGGACGCACATCAGCAGAACGGTCAGCACGGCCGGCAGGGCGGGCGCCGCCGCGGCCGGGCCGAGGCGGGCGCGCACCCGAGCGAGCGGGCCGGCCGGGCCGGCGTCCCCCGGGGCGGCCGCCCCGCCGCCGGTGGGCGCGCCCGCCCCGAGGGACACCGCGCCGTGAGCCGTGGTCATCGATCAGCTCCCCCCGCCCCGGAAGAAGGAGCCGGCCGTGCGCAGCAGGATGCGCACGTCCTGCCACAGCGACCAGGTGTCGATGTAGTGGTTGTCGAAGCGGGCCCGGTCCTCGATGGAGGTGTCCCCGCGCAGCCCGTGGACCTGGGCGAGGCCGGTGATCCCGACCGGCATCCGGTGGCGGGCCTCGTACCCCGGGTGCGCCTCGGCGAACCGGCGTACGAAGTAGGGCCGCTCGGGCCGCGGGCCGACCAGGCTCATGTCGCCGCGCACCACGTTCCACAGCTGCGGGAGCTCGTCGAGGGAGGTGCGCCGCAGCAGCCGGCCGACGGGGCTCATCCGCTCGTCGTCGGCGACGTTCCACAGCGTCGCCGACTCGTGCTCGTCGGCGGGGCGCAGGGTGCGGAACTTCAGGACGACGAAGGGCCGGCCGCCGCGCCCGATGCGCTCCTGACGGAAGATCACGCCGGGGCCGTCGGACCACCGCACGGCGAGCGCGCACGCCAGCATCAGCGGGGCGGTGAGCAGCAGGGCCGGCCCGGCGACGCAGAGGTCCAGGGCGCGCTTGCCGAGGTAGCCGAGGCGGGGCCGGGGCGGCGGGTCCAGCCGCCGGCCGGGGAACCCCCAGAGGTGGTCCGGCAGCCGGCCGGGCCCCGGGCCGAGAGTGGCCGGCCGGTCGCCGGTCACCAGCCACACGGTGCAGCCCTGGGCCATGAACAGCCGGACGAGCGCGGCGATGTCGGGGTCGGCGTAGGGGTCGCAGGTGAAGACGGCGTCGAGGACGGTGTTCTGGATGACGGCCCGGGTGATGTCCTCGGGCGCGGCCAGGAGCGGTACGGGGGGCTCGGCCGGCGCCGGCCCGGGCCCCGGGTCGACGAGCCCGACCGGCCGCAGCCCGTACTCGGGGTGGTCGTGGAGCGCCGCGGCGATCCGCCGCACGGTCGGGCCGAACCCGACGACCAGCGCGGAGTGGGGGCGGCGGCGCCGGGAGCGGCGCAGCAGCAGGTGGACGGCGCCGCGGCCGGCGCCCGCGAGCAGCGCGTGGCCGGTGACGACCGCGGCCAGCACGGCCCAGCCGACCGCGCCGGCCGGCCGCACGCCGGCCAGGACCGCGAGTACTACGCACCAGGCGACGGCGCAGCGGCGCAGCAGCGGGGGCAGTTCGTCGAGCGCGGTGACGGACAGGCCGGGCCGGTACAGCCCGGCGCGGGAGTTGAGGACGACGAGCAGGAGGAGGGCGGGGGCGAGCGCGGTGGCGATCAGGTGCCGGCCGCCGATGGTGGCGGCGACGGCACCGGCCGCGCAGTCGACGGCGACGAGCAGGGCGGCGGAGCGGCGCCCGCGCGGGGTGCGCGTCCAGGCGGCGGGCGCGGTGCGGCCGTGGGCGCCGAGGGAGGCGGGAAGGGGGG
>NZ_JBPQTV010000473.1:0-3713 GCF_051386515.1 Streptomyces sp. URMC 123
GCCAGCAGGGGGCCGCCGCCCCGCGCGGCGGCCCCCTGCTGGCCGCCCTCGGTGTCGCCGCCTTCTCGCTCACCTTCCCCGCCACCGCCTGGGGCCTCGACGGCTTCGGCCCCTGGTCGCTGACGTCCGTCCGGTGCGTGCTCGGCGCGCTCGTGGCGGTCGCCTGCCTCGCCGCCTGCCGGGCGCGGCTCCCCGAGCGGCGCCACTGGGCGGGCCTCGCCGTGGTCGGCGGCGGCACGGTCCTCGGCTTTCCGCTGCTGACCACGCTCGCCCTGCAGACGTCCTCGACCTCGCACGCGGCGGTGGTCGTGGGCCTGCTGCCGCTCACCACCGCCGCGTACGCCGCCCTGCGCACCGGCGCCCGGCCGCGCCCCGCGTTCTGGGCCGCGGCGGTCGCGGGCGCCGTCGCCGTGGTGGGCTTCGCGCTGTACCAGAGCGGCGGCAGCCCGACCGCGGGCGATCTCTACCTCTTCGCCGCGCTGCTGGTGTGCGCCGCCGGCTACGCGGAGGGCGGCCGGCTCGCCCGCCACATGCCGGGCTGGCAGGTGATCGCCTGGGCGCTCGTCGGCTGTCTGCCGCTGGCCCTGCCCGGCGCCGCGCTGGCCCTGGCGGTGGAGCCGGTGGAGCTCACGGCGCGGGCGGTCACCGGGCTGCTCTGGGTGGCGGTCGGCTCCTCGTTCCTGGGGATGATGGTCTGGTACCGGGGCATGGCGGCGATCGGGGTGGCGCGGGCCAGCCAGCTCCAGCTCGCCCAGCCGCTGCTGACCCTGGTGTGGTCGGTGCTGCTGCTCGGCGAACACCTCGGCCCGGCCGCCCCGATCACCGCGCTGGCGGTGCTGGTGTGCATCGTGGTGACCCAGCGAACGGCCCGCTGACGGCGAAGGAATGACCCACCGACGGCGCGGGCCGAACCGCTGGACAAGCCCCTCCCGGGGCCCGCGCGCGGGGAAGCCAAGAGGCCCCGCCGGCCCTAGACTGGCCACCAGTGGCACGTATGTCCGTCCATCCGTCACACCCGCTCCCCCGGAGGTCACGGCAGATGCATGCGAGCAAGGGCGACCGCCTGGTGATGCACGGCAGGGTCGTCGGGAAGAACGATCGGGTCGTCGAGATCGTCGAGGTCCTGGGGCCGGACGGCACACCGCCGTACCGGGTGCGCGCCGAGAACGGCCACGAGACGATCATGTCCCCCGGCCCGGACTCGGTGGTCGATCACCGGAAGTCGACGGACCCGGCGCAGTAGGTTCCACGGAAGGCGCTACGGAGTGCGGCCCGGGCCCTCCCCCGGCGGGGAGGTCCGGGCCGCCGTCGCGTAGTGGTCGGCGACCACCCGGGCCATCGCCCCGATCCGGTCGGCCGCCACCTCCTTCGCGGAGAAGTAGATGTTGCCCTCCACCCGCGGGTACGACCGGTCGAACGTGAGATGGCGGGAGAGCTCGGCCGGGTCCTGCCAGGCCGCGGGCTGGGCGGGGTCGCCCGCCTTGTAGAGGGCCTCGCCGATGTAGAGGCGCACGGGGGTGCCGGAAACCACGGACGCCCACCAGGGCACCAGCTTCGCGTAGTCGGCCGCGGCGTTGCCGAGGTGCCAGTAGACCTGGGGCGCGATGTAGTCGAGCCAGCCCTTGCGCACCCAGCCGCGGGTGTCCGCGTACAGATCGTCGTACGTCTGCACCCCGGCGCGGGTGTCGGAGCCGGCCGGGTCGGTGGCCCGGTTGCGCCACACGGCGAAGGGGCTGATGCCGAAGCGCGTCCCGCAGCCGATCTCCTTGATCCGCACGGCGGTCTCGGACACCAGCAGATCGATGTTGTGGCGGCGCCACGCGGCCCGGTCGGGGAACGCGGAGCCGTGTTCCGCGTAGGCGGCGTCGTCGTCGAAGCTCTGTCCGGCGACCGGGTACGGGTAGAAGTAGTCGTCCCAGTGCGCGGCGTCGACGGGGTAGCGCCGCACCGCGTCGAGCATGGCGTCCTGGACGAAGCGGCGGACCTCGGGCAGCCCCGGGTTGTAGTAGAGCTTGCCGCCGTAGGGCACCACCCAGTCGGGGTGGCGCCGGGCGGGGTGGGTGGGGACGAGCCGGCCGGGGTCGGTGTGGTTGGCGACGCGGTACGGGTTGAACCAGGCGTGCAGTTCGAGGCCGCGGCCGTGCGCCTCGGCCACGGCGAAGCCGAGCGGGTCCCAGCCGGGGTCCCGGCCCTGCGTCCCGGTGAGGTACTGCGACCACGGCTCGTACGGGGACGGCCACAGCGCGTCGGCGGTCGGCCGCACCTGAAGGATCACCGCGTTGAGCCGCCGCCGTACGGCCGTGTCCAGCAGGGACAGCAGTTCGGCCCGCTGCCGCTCGGCGGGCAGGCCGGGCGCCGAGGGCCAGTCGCGGTTGGCCACCGTGGCCAGCCACATGCCGCGGAACTGGCGGGGCGGCGCCGCCGCTTCGCCGCGTCCCGGTGCGGGCGACGGCTCCGCCGCCGCGGCGTGGGCGGCCGACAGCAGGAGCGGCAGCGCTCCGGCCGCCGCGGCCATCAGCCCTCTTCGCGTCATACGTCGCATGGGTCCGTCCCTTCTCGACATGACGCCCGACATGACGGATGCGGGGAGCATGCCCGCCCCGGCACCGGCACCACCCCGGGCCGCGGAGTAACGTCTGAGCGAGGCGGGCGGTCGAAACCCCACCCCACCGGGCCGGATCTCTCGGTCGACCGCCGTTTTCCCTGACCAGCGAAAGGCACGATGTGACGGACACTGTGGCAGACGTGGCACGCGTCGGAGTGGTGGGCTGCGGCCAGATGGGCGCCGGCATCGCGGAGGTGTGTGCCCGTTCCGGCCTGGACGTCAAGGTCGCGGAGACCACCGGCGACGCCCTGGAGATCGGCCGCACCCGGCTGATCAACTCCCTCGGCAAGGCGGCCGAGCGCGGCAAGATCACGGCCGAGGAGCGGGACGCGGCCCTCGACCGGCTGAGCTTCACCACCGACCTGGGGGAGTTCGCCGACCGCGATCTGGTCATCGAGGCCGTGGTGGAGAACGAGCAGGTCAAGACGGAGATCTTCCAGATCCTCGACCAGGTGGTGACCCGCCCGGACGCCATCCTCGCCTCCAACACCTCCTCGATCCCCCTGGTGAAGCTGGCGGTGGCCACCTCCCGCCCCGACCAGGTGATCGGCATCCACTTCTTCAACCCGGCGCCGGTGCAGCAGCTGGTGGAGCTGATCCCCGCGCTGACCACCAGCGAGGAGACCATCAAGCGGGCCGAGGCCATGGTCACCTCGGCGCTGGGCAAGCATGTGATCCGCGCCCAGGACCGCTCCGGCTTCGTGGTGAACGCGCTGCTGATCCCGTATCTGCTGTCCGCCGTGCGGATGTTCGAGTCCGGCATCGCGAGCCGCGAGGACATCGACAACGGCATGGAGATGGGCTGCGCGCACCCCATGGGCCCGCTCAAGCTCTCCGACCTGATCGGCCTGGACACGGTCGTCTCGGTGGCCAACTCGATGTACGAGGAGTACAAGGAGCCGCTCTACGCCGCTCCCCCGCTGCTGCAGCGCATGGTCGACGCCGGCCGTCTCGGCCGCAAGACCGGCTCGGGGTTCTACACCTACTGACATCGGTCCGCGCCTCCCGGCCGCCCGTTCGTCACGGCTCCGCCGCGACCACGACCGCCCCCTTCGCGCCGGGAGCGTGTGCGCCGGGCCAGTGCGCGTGCGCTCTTCACACGGGGTGT